>JAQBHE010000066.1:0-18084 GCA_032128015.1 Holophagae bacterium | reverse complement strand
GAGGCTTCATGAGCGAGAACGCCGCAACCCAGCCGAGTCCGTCTCCCCCATCCGATCCGCTCAGCGGTCACGCCGCCACTCAGCCCAACAAGCTGGCGGTGATCGACGACCGGCCGGACGGCACCTACACCGCTTGGACGTTCGCCGAGCTCAACCGTCGAGCCAACCGCCTGGCCAATTCGCTCCTGCGCGCCGGGGTGGGCGCGCGGGAGCGCGTGGTGTGGTGCGGCATGAACTCCCCCGACGTGGTGGTCATGGGTCATGCAGCACGCAAGGCCGGGATCACCGCGGTACCGCTCAACTACCGGTTGGCGGCCGACGAGGCCGCCTACGTGATCGAGAACTCGGACGCCGGGCTCGCCTGGATCGACGCCGACCTCGTGGGCTTGTTCGAAGAAGTGCAGCGACGGGTTCCCGGGTTGCGACGGATCGCGGTCTATGGCGGAGCGCCGGGGGCCGGCGGGCCGGGACGCGGGATGGAGAGCGCCGAGGACTTTCAGGCCGGCGCCCCCGAAACCGACCCGCCGCCGCCGACTCTCGAGTCGAGGACCATGATTTACACCTCCGGCACGACCGGCAAGCCCAAGGGCGCGGTGCGCACCGGTCAGGGCAATCCCGACCAGCTGCGGGCGATGGTCGGACATATCGGGTATCGCCCCGACGACATCTACATCACTACCGGACCGCTCTACCACTCCGGTCCGGGCGGGTTTATGAGCATCGCCCACCTGCTGTCGAACACCGTGGTCTTGCAGCGCAAGTTCGACCCCGAAGACTGGCTGCGGCTGGTCGCCAAGCACCGGGCGACCAGCACCTTCTCGGCGCCGACCCCGATCCGCTCGATCTGCCGCCTGCCAAAGGAGGTCAAGGCGCGCCACGACCACAGCAGCCTGCGGATCATGATCGCCAACGCCGCGCCCTGGCCCTTCGCGCTCAAGCAGGCCTACCTCGAGAACTTCGCGGCCGATTCCCTGTGGGAGGTCTACGGCTCGACCGAGCTCGGAGTCAACCTGATCCTCCGTCCCCAGGATCAGCTGCGCAAGCCCGGCTCTTGCGGCGAGCCCGCGCCGGGAGTCCAGGTTCGGCTGTTCGACGACCAAGGCGGCGAGGTGACCACGGCCCGCACTCCCGGCGAACTGTTCGTGCGCAGCGCCTCGATCTTCGACACCTACCACAAGGCGCGCGACAAGTACGAGGCCGACACTCGCGAAGACTTCCACACCGTCGGCGACGTCGCCTTCTTCGACGAAGAGGGCTACTACTTCATCTGTGATCGCAAGAAGGACATGATCATCTCGGGCGGGGTCAACATCTACCCCGCCGAGGTCGAGGCCGCGCTCGAGGAGCATCCGCTGATCGTCGAGGCGGCGGTGTTCGGGATTCCCAGCGAGGAGTGGGGCGAGAGCGTCCACGCCGCGGTGGTGGCTCAGGCCGGGGCGGAGCTCGCAGCCGACCAGGTGATCGCGTTCTCCCGCGAGAAACTCGCGAGCTACAAGATCCCGCGCTCGGTGAGCTTTCTCGACGACCTGCCGAAGACCGGGTCGGGCAAGATCTTGAAGCGCAGCCTTCGCGAGCCTTACTGGAAAGACCACTCGTCTCAGGTGGTCTGAGCCGCTACCCCGGCGCTCAGGCTGGGACGCATCGCCGATTTTCGGCGGCGGCCAAGGCTCAGGTGGCAGCGGGCCGGCTAAGCTCTTGCCTTGGATACCGAACCCGAGGCCGCCACCGGCGCGCCCGGAACCTCGATCGACAGGAGGACGTCATGGATCGACGCCGTTGGGAACGGCTCTCTTCGTTCGCCGCGCTAGCACTCGCAGCGGCATTCTCACTGCCGGCCGCTGCCCAGATTCAACGCGCCGAGCCGGAATACACCGGCAGCGACCGCGTCGAGACGTGGACCGGCAAGCGGATCCTGGTGGTCACCCCCCACCCCGACGACGACACCTTCACCTCGGGCGGCACCCTGGCGCTGCTCGCGAAAGCGGGCAACCACATCGAAATCGTCATCTACACCAGCGACAATGCCGGCTCGCGCGATCCGCAGATGACCCACGAGAAGTTGGCAGCGATCCGCCGCACCGAGGAAGAGCGCGCCTGTGCGATCCTGGGCATCCCGGCCAAGAACATCACCTGGCTCGGCCACGACGACGGCATGCTCGAGTACGTCGACCGCCGCGAGCTCACCCGTCAGGTGACCCGCGAGATTCGCCGGGTGCGCCCCGACGCGATCTTCTCGGTGGACCCCGGCGCGCCTTACGAGCAGTACCACAAGAGCGACCACCGATCGGGAGCGTTCATCACCGTCGACGCGATGCGCGCTTCCGGCTGGCGGCTGTACTTCCCCGAGCTCGAGGCGCAAGGATTGACACCGTGGGAGGTGCCGGTGGCGTTCTTCTACTACTCGGCGCAACCGAACTACACCGTCGATATCTCGGAGGTCGCGGAGCTCAAGTCGCGCGCCGCCGCCGCCCACGCCAGCCAGTTCCCGCCGCTGGTGGATCGCTACGACCCAGCACTGATCACCGAGAAGCACCTGCGAGATCTCGCCGCCGAGCTGCGCGGACGCGGCACCACCGAGGGTGGGCGTCCGGTCGAGAAGTTCCGCCGCTCCGAGGCCTACTGATCCGGCCAGGAGCGTGATTCCCCGACCACAGCGCCCGAGCCCCTCCGTTGCCATCTGGCTGGGCCCGATGGCCCTCGCCGCCCTCGCGGCCGTAGTCGGCTGCGGGCGCGACTCCGAGACCCAGCGCCTTCTCGGCCGACACCTCCTCGAGAGCGGACTCGCGATCGAGCTGGTGGCCGCCGAACCGCTGGTCTTCGATCCGGTGGACCTCGAGTTCGACGAGCACGGTCACGCCTTTGTGCTCGAGATGCCGGGCTTTCCCTTGGTCTCCGAGGACCAGCCGCGGCCCGGCCGGGTCGTCGAGCTAGTCGACGAAGACGGCGACGGCCGCTTCGATCGCCGGCTGCCGTTTGCCGACGGCTTCCGCTACGCCGACTCGATCCTGCCTTACCGCGGCGGCCTGCTGGTCGCCGACGCTCCCGACCTGGTCTACCTCAAGGACACCGACGGCGACGGCCAGGCCGACCTCCGTCAGGTGGTGATCTCGGGCTTCGGCCTCGGGCCCAGCGAGAGCCTGTTCAACGGCCTGCGCCACGGTCTCGATAACTGGATCTACGCCGCCAACGGCTCTAGCGGCGGCGATGTCTTCCTTGTCTTCCCCGCGGGTCACCCCGAGAGTCCGGTTTCGATCCGCGGCCAAGACGTGCGCTTCCGCTTCCGCTCCGACCCTGCCGATCCCCAACGGCTCGGCGATGGCGAGCTCGAGCGTGCGGGTCGGACCGGCGGCGGTTTCGGCCTCGACTTCGACGACTGGGGAAGACGTTTTGTGACCCACGAGCAGCGCCACATCCAGGCAGCCATCATCCCCGAGCGCTACCTTGCCCGCGGACATACCTGGCCTTCGACCACGGTCGAGATCTCCGACCACGGTCAGGACGAGGGCGCGCGGGTCTTTCCGATCTCGGCGCCCGAGGCGCGGCCCAACCATCCCGAGCAGGCCGGCCACTTCACCGCCGGATGCGGTCTCACGCGCTGGGCCGGCGGTATCCTGCCGCCCGGCCTCGAGGGCAGCTTCTTCGTCGCCGAAGCGGTCCACCACCTCGTCCATCGCGATGTCGTCGAAGCCGACGGCGCCGGTTTCCGCGCCCGGCGCGCGACGGCGCGGAGCGAGTCGCTGGCGGTTGCGGACCCGTGGTCTCGGCCGGTCAACTTCGCGCTCGGTCCCAACGGCGCGCTCTACTTGCTCGACATGCAACGGGCGGTGATCGAGCACCCGGAGTGGATCCCCGACGAGCTCGAGCGCGACCTCGACCTGCGCGCCGGCGAAGACCGGGGGCGGATCTACCGGCTCACCGCCGCTGGCGCCACTGGGGCCGAGGCCGAGCCCCTCGCCACGTCCCGGGAGGGGTGGCTTGGCGAGCTCGGGCACAAGAACGCGTGGCGTCGCTATACCGCCCAGCGTCTGCTAGTCGAGGCTGGCGATACCGAGACCCCGGCGCGGCTGCGCGCGCTGCTCGCGGCGTCGCCGTCGCCGTTGGCGCCGTTGGCGCAGCTCCACATTCTGTGGACCCTCGACGGTCTCGGCGCCCTCGAGCCCCTCGACCTCATCACCGCGTTCTCCGCCATCGAGCCGGGTCTTCGCGAGAACGCCCTGATCCTCGCCGAGCATTTCCTCGTTCGCGATCGGGACCTGAGGCAGCTCACGATCACCCTCGCCCGCGATCCGGATCCACGAGTCCGATTGCAGGCTCTGCTCAGCCTGAGCACCCTGCCTCTGCAGACTGCCGATCCGAACGATCCGGACGGCCCGGACGATGCTGACGTGCTCTCGGCGATCGCCGCACAAGCCCTGCTCGACGACCGCGACGATCCTTGGATCCGCATCGCGGCGCTCAACCTCGCGAGCGCCGATCCGTTCGCGGTCCTCGAGCGCTGTTGTACAGGAGACGCTGGCAACGGCGCGCCGAGCCCAGAGGCCGTAGCCGGTCTCGCTCGTCTGATCGGCGAGGGCGTCCGTGACGGCGGCGTCGCAGACACGGTCGCCGCTGTGGCAGCGCGATTGTTCAACGGGAGCGGCGATGGCGCGCTGGCGCTGGCTGTGCTCGACGGCCTGGCAGGCGGTCTCGAGACCCGTCCCGCAGCTTCTTCGGATCGCCGTTCGGCCAGCGCCGCCGTGGTCGCGGCCCTCGGACCGTTGCTCGATCACCCCGAGCCTGCGATCGCCGCGGCCGCGGCACGGATCGCGCGGGCCGAGGGCATCCCACCGACCGCGGCGCAGCTCCAGCGCGCCCGCTCGGCCGCCCTCTCGGCGTCCGACTCCACCCTCCCCACCAAGGCCGTCTCGATGCCCTGGCCCTGCTCGCGACGCTCGACCTCCCCGAGCGAGCGCCGTTGCTGGTCGAGCTCCTCGATGTCAGCCAGCCGGAGCCGCTGCAACGCGCCGCGCTCGCCCAGCTCGCTCCGGCCGACGATCCCACAATCGCCCGGCTCTTGGTGGCGCAGTGGTCACACCTGGGACCGGCGGTGCGCGAGCGCGCTGGCGACTTGCTCATCTATCGGCCACGACACCAGCCCGTGCTCCTCGACGCTCTCGAGTCGGGAGAGCTGCCGATCGGCGAGCTCAACTTCCACCTCGAGCGTCGCCGGGCCCTGCTCCGCTCTCGCGATCCAGAGGTCCGCGAGCGCTCTTCACGGTTGCTCTCCGACCTCGAGGTGAGCACCCGGGCCGAGGAGATCCTCCGCCTCGAGCCAGCACTCGCCCTGCGCGGCCGGGTCGCTTCGGGACGCGAGCGCTTCCTCGAGCTGTGCGCGCGTTGCCATCGCCTGGGAACCATCGGCGCCGCGGTCGGGCCCGATCTCACCGCTCTCGATCAGCGGAGCGCGGTCGCTTTGCTCCACGACATCATCGATCCCAACGCCGCGGTGAGCCCCGAGTATCTGTCGTTCGTTGTCGAGACCACCAGCGGCGAAGTGCTCAGCGGACTGCTGCTCACCGCCGAAGAGGACCAGGTGGTGCTGCGGGCGCCGGAGTCGGACGATCGCCGCATCGCCCGCTCCGAGATCGCGGCAATGCGCTCGGCCGGGACCTCGCTGATGCCCGAAGGGCTCGAGACCTTCTTCCGCAGCCCCCAAGAGTTCGCCGACCTCGTCGCGTTCCTCCAGCAGCCGCGCTGAGGTCCTTCGCGGTACGATCAGGGTCGAACCGGCTGACCTAGGGAACCGAGGAGGAAACCCAAGTGACCGCGAGAAACGCCGACCTGATCGAAGCCGAACGGGTACCAGGCAAGCTTCGCCGTCTTGGCGGCTGGGAGCATCTGCCGAAGGAAAAGGCGATCCGTCGCACCTACCAGCTCTCGAGCTTCCGCGCCGCGGTCGCATTCGTCGACTACGTGGCCGAGCTCGCCGAGGACGCCGAGCACCATCCGGACATCGACGTCCGCTACAGAAAGGTGACCCTGACCCTGAGCACCCACTCGGCTGGCGGAGTCACCGACAAGGACTTCGAGCTGGCGCGCCGGATCGACCAGCGCTGACCCGTAGCGACCTCCGACCGCTGGGCTATCATCATTGCGCCGCGAGCGGCTGCGGCGCAACCGAAGAGGTTCCTCATGGCGACCAAGATCAAGATCCAATACTGCGGCGCTTGAAACTACCTGCCCCGCGCTTCCAGTCTGGAAGCGGCGATCCAGGAAGAGTTTGATGCCGAGATCCAATTGATCCGCGGCAAGGGCGGCGTCTTCGATGTCGACGCCGACGGCATTCGTCTGTTCTCGAAGAACGAGAGCGGTCGCTTCCCCGAGAACCGGGAGATCCTCGACAAGCTCCGCGAACTGGTCGCCGCCAACTAGGGCGATCGGCGCCCAGCCAGAGCACGCGGCTTCCCTCGACCGGCTTGCCGACCGAACATGTTGAAAGCGGTCCAGCTCGGCCAAAACAGCGGCCTCCAAGTCTCCCGGCTGTGCCTCGGGACCATGAACTTCGGGGAGCCCGGGCGCGGCCACCAAGGAGACTGGACCCTCGGTCTCGACGACGCCCGCCCGATCTTCGAGCGCGCAATCGCGCACGGCCTTTGCTATTTCGACTGCGCCGACATCTACGGAATCGGGGCCTCCGAGAAGGTGGTCGGCCAGCTGCTTCGCGAGCTGCTGCCGCGCGCCGAGTACGTGGTCACGACCAAGGTCTCCATGCCGATGGGTCGCGGCCCGAATCAGCGCGGGCTGTCGCGCAAACACATCTTGGAAGGCATCGACCAGAGCCTGGCGCGGCTCGGCCTCGACTATGTCGACCAGCTGGTCATCCACCGCCATCCCCACGGCGTCCCGGGGCATTGCGAAGTGCCGATCGAAGAAACCCTCGAGGCGCTGCACGACGTCGTCAAAGCCGGCAAGGCGCTGTACCTGGGAGCGTCTTCGATGTTTGCCTGGCAGTTCGTCGAGCTGCAGCTGACCGCCGAGCGCAACGGCTGGACCAAGTTCGTCTCGATGCAGAACCACTACAACCTCATCTACCGCGAAGAAGAACGCGAGATGAACCCCTACTGTGCGCGCACCGGGGTGGCGCTCACGCCATGGTCACCGCTCGCGCGCGGGATCCTCGCCGGTTCCTACCAGGGTGGCTTCGAGCACGGTAAGACCAGCCGCTCCCAAGGTGGCGACCGCAAGCGCACCGAGAGCCTGTATCGGGGCGCGATGGATTTCGCGATCGCCGATCGGGTGATCGAGATCGCGACCAAGTACGGCAAGACCCCGGCCCAGATCGCCATCGCCTGGCTGCTCGGCAAACCCGAAGTGACCGCACCGGTGGTCGGAGTCTCGAAGCTGGCCCAGCTCGACCAGCTGGTCGAGGCGGCGGAGATCACCCTCGAAGCCGCCGATGTCCGGTATCTGGAAGAGCTCTACCAGCCGGTGGCGAACCTGCTGTCGCTCGGCTATTCCTGACCGGCCGCCGGTCCAACCGGGCCTCGGCCGTCGGCTTCCTCGGTTTCAGTCGGCCGCCGACTTCAGGCGCCCCACGAGAGCGCGTCCGCACGCAACCAAGGTGCTTGGCGCGGAACACTCGCTTGTTTAGACTTGAGGCCGAACTATGAATAACCCGTTCCGCTATTCAGCAACGCTGAACAGGCAGAAAGCACGACCGGCATGAAGCGCGGAGAGACCGGCAGATACGAAGCGGCCCTCATCGGTGGCGAGCGGGTGCGCGCCTTCGTCCCAACGCCACTGCCGCCCGACCCGCCACTCGTGTTCTCTGGGGATCTGCAGGGAACGTTGGAGGCCGCGGTCCTCGCCCTCGGACGACTCGACGGCGTCTCCACACTCCTGCCCGACCGGTCGCTCTTCCTTTTCGCCTACGTCCGCAAAGAGGCCGTGCTCTCCTCGCAGATCGAAGGGACGCAGTCGTCGCTCTCGGACCTGCTGCTCTTCGAGCTCGAAGAGGTCCCCGGCGTACCGCTCGACGACGTGGTCGAGGTCTCCAACTACGTCGCGGCGCTGGAGCACGGCATCGCGCGCCTGCGCGAGGGGTTTCCGCTTTCCAACCGTCTGGTCCGTGAGATCCACGGCGTGCTGCTGTCACGCGGTCGCGGCAGCGGCAAGGACCCGGGTGAGTTCCGACGGTCGCAAAACTGGATCGGTGGCAGCCGCCCAGGCAACGCCGTCTTCGTTCCGCCGCCGCACACCGCGGTCCCCAAGTGCATGGCGACGCTCGAAAAGTTCCTGCACGCCGAGGACGATGGCCTGCCGGTGCTGGTGCGCACCGGCCTTGCGCACCTGCAGTTCGAGACGATCCACCCGTTCCTCGACGGCAACGGTCGCGTCGGTCGGCTCCTGATCACGCTCCTTCTCTGTGATGCCGGCGTTCTGCGCGAGCCGCTGCTGTTCTTGAGCCTCTACCTCAAGCAGAACCGCGCCGCCTACTACGAGCTACTGGACCAAGTCCGTCGTGAGGGGGACTGGGAGGCGTGGCTCGCGTTCTTCCTTACGGGGGTGCGGCAAACGGCGGAAGACGCGGTGTCGACCGCTCAGCGTCTCGCCGAGTTGTTTCGAGGGGACCGCACGCGGATCGAACCGACCGGGCGCCGCGCTGGCTCGGCTCTGCGCGTGCACGAAGCTCTCAAGGCACGCCCGATCAGGTCCCTCGCGGATGTCCGCCGCGCGACCGGGCTGTCCTTCCCCGGGGCTTCCTCGGCCATGGATCTGCTGGTGGAGCTCGGCATCGCCCGCGAACTGACCGGGAAGCGGCGGAATCGACTGTTCGTCTATCACCGCTACCTCGCCGTCCTCAACGAGGGGACGGAGCGTCCATGAGCCCGGAGATGAAGGGAGCAGCCGCTCCGGCAGCACTGGAAGAGGGCGTTCGGCAGCGCGCTAGTGGCGCGACGCGAACCCGGCGAGCGGCCGCACCAGGACGCCGAGAACCGCGCGGAAGATCAGCAGCGCTCCGACCGCGATCAGGATCACCGGCCAACCCAAGACCCCGAGCACCGAACCGAGCGGCGTCAAGGTCAGAGCCAGGCCGACGATACCCACCACCGCCGCCGAGAACGCCGCAGTGAGTTGACGCGGCTCTCGTCCGCCGCCGGCGACGAACCTGACGGCGAGGGCGATTCCCCCGATCAGCGGGAACACCGGCCACCACACGTTCATCCGATCCCAATCGAGAGGACCGATCGTGAACGCCAAGAGAAACAGGCCGTTGAGCACGGCCGCGACGCCGAAGAATGCCCGCTTGGGTCGAGCGAAGCCACCGGCAACCCAGGCCGCCAGTGACACCAGACCGCCGCCGATCACGAACATGGGCCACAGGCGGTCGACGCCGGGAACCCGGATGCCCGCTTCATCGAGCAGGAACCAAGCGCCGAAGCCAAGCAGCATGAGCCCGGCGATCAGCGGTCGGACAGGATCGAACTCGCGTCGTCGACGTCGCAGCATCATCGCTTCCTCCTACGAATTCGAGACCCCCGAGGTTGCGGGAGGGCTGGAACCTGGTCCAAGGACCCGGAGCTCGAGGTGGGTCGCGCTCGCAGGGGCGCGAAACAACTTCTGAGTCGCGGGGACGAAGTCGGCAGGCTCGGCAGTGTAGATGTCCAGGAAACGCTGGGGATTGCGATCGATCACCGGAAACCACGAACTCTGGATCTGGACCATGATCCTATGGCCTGCCAGGAAGGTGTGGAAGCGGTCCCGGAGATCGATCGACATCGCGGTCACCTCGCCGGGCCGAAGCGCCCGCGGATCGCTCCAACTGTCGCGGAACTTGGCGCGCAGCACTTCACCCGCCACCAGCATCTGAAAGCCGGCGAGCGGCACCCCGCAGGCCTCGGCCGCAGGCCCGTTCGCGGCGTCGCCCGGAAAGACGTCGATCAGCTTGACGATGAAGTCGGAGTCGGTGCCGCTGGTCGAGACGAACAGCCGCGCTGTGATCGGCCCGGCGATCGTCAGGTCCTGTTCGAGGGGCTCGGTCTGGTACACCAGGACGTCGGGACGGGTTGCTGCGAAACGCTGGTCTTCGATCATCCACAGGTGGCCCTGGGTGGTGCGGATCTCAGCCGAGAACGGCACTGGCCGAGCGGGGTCGCTGGTGTAGGCGTCGAACCCCGCGCCCGGCGACTCGGACGATGCTGCAGGCGGCACGAACGCCAGCTTGCCACCCGGGTGGAGGTACAGGTTCCGGGTCACAGCGTCTGACGGCGGCCACTCGTTGAAGGTGCGCCAGGCATTGCGACCCGTCTCGAACATCACCGCCTCCGGGGCCTGCCAATCCCCGCGGTCCTTCAGGTGTCGCTCGAAGAACGGCAGCTGGACCTGGCGTTGGAAATGGTGCGAGGTGTCAGAGCCGAAGTCGATGCAGCCCAGCGAGTCGCCGTCCATGCTTCGCCAGCCACCGTGCCGCCACGGCCCCACGACAAGCGTGCTCTGGTTGGTCGGGCTCTCGCCTTCGAGGTCGGCGTAGATTGCCATCGGACCGTAGAAGTCCTCGGCGTCGAACCAGCCCGCGACGCTGAGCACCGGGTGGGCGACCGGTCCGAGCTGACGCACGACATCCTGGCTCTGCCAGTAGTCATCGTACGTGCCGTGGGTCATGAACTCGTTCCACGCCGGCACCTCGCCGTGAAAGAAGCGCTCGTCGATCCGAGCGAGCGTCCCAAGCTCGAGGAAGAACTCGTATCCCCAAGGCGTGCCGTAGTCGAAGCGCTCCGAATCGACACGCCCCGGCTGGTCGCGACGGCGAGCGTTGCCGGCAAGCCACGAGAACGCGTACATCAGACGGAAGGCGCCGTTGTGGTGCCAATCGTCGCCGATGAACATGTCGGCAGGCGACGCCTGGGGCGACGACGCGCCTAGCGCCGGATGAGGCTCGATCATCCCCATCACGGTCTGCCAACCGGGGTACGAGATGCCCCACTGACCGACCCGGCCGTTGTGGTTGACGACGTTCGCAAGCAGCCAATCGATGGTGTCGAAGGTATCGGTACTCTCGTCGACTCCGTCCGGGGTCTGCCTGAGCCGGCGCATCACCTCGAACTCACCTTCCGACTCGAACTTGCCGCGGACATCCTGGAACACGAAGATGTATCCGGAACGATCGAGCTCCGGGGACGGTCCGAGCTGGCGCGGAAACTCGCCGTCACCGTAGCTGCCAATCGAGTACGGGGTGCGCACGAGCAGGATCGGCAACGGCTCCGCCTGGTCGCGCGGCAAGTACACCTGAGTGTAGAGGGCGACGCCGTCACGCATCGGGACTCGGTGCGCCGCCTTCTGGTAGTGATCGCGAACCCACGACGCGTGCAGGTCGGCTGCGGCGGCGCCCGTCGGAGCTGAAACATCACTGGAACAGCCCACGAGCAGGACCGCCACGGTGATCGTCCAGAGCCCGGCGATGGCGCGTCGCCAAACCATCAGACGCGCTTGCGGGCCAACGTCAGGCCATCGCCGATCGGCACCAGGCACATGGTTACCCGCGAGTCGGCGTGAATCCTGCGGTTGACCTCGCGGATCGCTTCGGTGTCGGCGTCGGTGCGACTCGGATCGGCGACCCGCCCGCTCCACAACACGTTGTCGACCGCGATCAACCCACCGGGACGCAGCAGCTCGAGGCAGAGCTCGTAGTAGGTGGCGTAATTGCCCTTGTCGGCGTCGATGAACGCGAAGTCGAAGCGACCGGAGTGACCGCCGGCGAGGAACGCCTCCAAAGTCTCGAGCGCAGGGCCCAGACGCAGGTCGATGCGATCGGCGACCCCGGCCTCGCGCCAGAAGCTCCGCGCCATATCGGTCCACTCGGCGCTCACATCACAGGTCACCACCCGGCCGCCGGCCGGTAGCGCAAGCGCCATACACGCCGAGCTGTAGCCGGTGAAGGTGCCGACTTCGAGGATCCGCTCAGCGCCAGTCAGCTCGACCAGCAGACCCATCAGCTGGCCCTGCTCGGGCGAGATCTGCATCCGTGCCTGCTCCAGCTTGGCGGTCGCTTCTCGCAGCCGCCGCAGCACATCCGGCTCGCGGAGCGAGGCCTCGATCAGATAGCGATAGAGGTTGTCATCGAGGGTCAGCGTGCGCGTCGACATGGAGTGAACTCTACCTCTCCCACATGGTACTCCGTGCCGATCGAGCCGCGCCCCGATGCTATGGTTCGCGCTCGCCCAAGGAGCCCCTATGACGAGGCCAAGACTGCATCCCGGCATGGTGGTCGTGCTGCTCGCGACAGTGCACCTCGCAACAGTGCTGCTCGCGATACTGCCGCTCGCCTCTTGTGACCGACCCGCGAAGGCTCCGGTGCGGCCGCGAGCCGAGCTTCTTCAGCCCGGCGAGTCCGGGGCACTGTTGCTCGCGCTCGCCGAGCTCGGCAAGAACGCCGACGGGTCACCGCTGCCGCTGCCGGCTCGGCTCGGGATCCTGACCGAGGTCGCGGGGGCCTGGAGCTACCGGACCTTCGAAGACCCCGACAGCAACGTCTTCCACAAGGCGATGGTCTACCGCGGCGACCCGCAAGCGGGCATCCTGACCCTCGGCGGCAACGCCGCCGCGGTCAAGCTGTGGCGCCCCGACGGCAGCGTCGAGACCCTGTGGCAAGCCGACTTCGGCGGCAAGTTCAGCCGGATGCGCGACGCCGAGATCGGCGATCTCTACGGCGACGGCTCGAAGGCGATCGCGGTCGCCACCCATGACCAGGGTGTGGTGGAGGTGCTGCGGCCCAACGCCGCAGGCGGCTTCGATGCGATCGAGCTCGATCGCGAGCCCAACACCGTGGTCCACGAGATCGAGATCGGCGACCTCGACGGCGACGGCACCCTCGAGGTCTACGCGACGCCGACCGCTCCCAACCGGGTCGACGGCACGCCCCAGCCGGGCAAAGTGGTGCGCTACGTGCCGGCGCGCGGCGAGGGTCGCACCATCGTCGCCGACCTCGGCGACCGTCACGCCAAGGAGATCCTGGTCGTAGACCTCGATCGAGACGGTCGCGACGAGCTCTACGTCTCGGTCGAGGCGGTATCGGGCGGCCAGACCGAGATCCGGCGCTACCTCGCGGGAACGCCGCCGGATGCCGGCCAGCGGGTCGCCACCCTCAACGATCGGCTGTGCCGCTTCTTGACTGCTGGCGACGTCGACGGCGACGGCGAGCTCGAGGTGATCGCCGCCACCTACAAGGCCGGATTGTGGCTGCTGCGCCCGAGCCCGAAAACCGAGACTGCCGAGACCTGGAGCGCAGAGCTGATCGCGGCCGACTCGTCCGGCTTCGAGCACGCCGCGCTGCTCGCCGACCTCGACCGCAACGGTCGCGACGAGCTGTACGTCGCGAGCGACAACCAGAGCGAGGTCCGGCGCTACACCTGGACGCGCGCCGGTTGGCAACATGAAGTGATCCTCCACCACACCGACGGTCTCGGCCGCTTCACCTGGAATCTGGCGATCGCGCCGACCTCGTTGCTCCCCCCCTGAGCGCAGCAGACCTTCCGAAAGCGATGCGACTGTTCCCGGCGCTGGCGTTCGTCCACCGCTGGCTCGGCATCGCCGGGGCGTGGTTGTTCCTGGTCTGGTTCGCATCTGGGATCGTGATGATCTACGCGCGCATGCCGGCGCTCGACCCGGGCGAACGCCTCCGTCGTCTTCCCGACCTCGACTTCGACTCCGCTACCGTGACCCCTGCCGAGGCCGCGCATGCGGTCGGTCTGGGGCCCGATCGGCTGCGCATCGGCATGCTGGGCGACCGTCCGGTGTACCGGTTCGCCGAGGGACCACGCTGGACCACGGTCTTCGCTGACGACGGCCGACCTCTGGAGTCCCTGCCCCATGAACAGGCCCTCGAGATCGCAAGTGGATTCGCTCCCGAGCACGCCGCCACCACGCACGCAGCCGGCGCACTGAGCGAGCCCGACCAGTGGACCCTCCAGTCACGCGCGCTGCTGCCAATGCACGAGATCGATCTCGGCGACGCTGCGCGCTCGGTCCTCTACGTCTCTCAGCGCACCGGCGAACCAGTGCTCGAGACCCGCCGTTCGAGCCGGCTCGCCGGCTACGCCGGACCCGTGCTCCATTGGCTCTACTTCACTCCCCTTCGTCGCCACGGGAGCCTGTGGGCGCGCCTGGTGTTCTGGCTCGCGGTCGCCGGCTCGGCGATTTCACTCTCCGGGCTTGCCCTCGGGCTGTGGCGTTTCTCGCTGCGACGGCGCTACCGTCTCGGCGGCACGACTCGGCGCTCTCCCTATTCCGGTTGGGTGCGCTGGCATCACTACGCCGGACTGGTCTTCGGAACCGTGACCTTCACCTGGGTGTTCAGCGGCGCGCTCTCGCTCGAGCCCTGGGACTGGCAGCCCGGCACGTCGCCGACTGTCGCGCAGACAACGGGAGCCGCCGGCGGAGCGCTGCGACTCGACGCGTTCGACCTACCAGCGATCCGCACCGCCACGGTTGCGCTCGAGAGCTCGTTCCCGGTCAAAGAGCTCGATGCGATCCAGCTGCTCGGAGCGCCCTACCTGCTCGCCCACCGCGCCCCCGCGCCCGAGCGTCCACGGGGCCGTCTCACCTCTCCCAACGCCTTCCTGTCGCCGGTGCAGCCCTTCGAACACCGCCTGGTCTCGCTAGCCGTTGGGCCTTCGGCCCTGGTCCTCGAGCGCCTCGACGACTCGATCCTGATGGCAGCGGCAGCTGCGGCGATGCCAGGCGCCGAGATCGTCACCGCCGACCTGCTGACCGCGCACGACGCCTACTACTACGACCGCGAAGACCCGCGACCGCTGCCGATACTGCGGGTGCGCTACTCTGACCCTGCCGACACCGCGCTGTACTTCGATCCCAGCCGCGGCCTGATCGTCCATCGCGAGGAGCGCCTCACCCGGGTCAATCGTTGGTTGTACCACGGCCTCCACAGTCTCGATCTTCCCGGACTCTACGGCCGCCGCCCGACCTGGGACCTGGTGGTGATCCTGCTAAGCCTCGGCGGCCTGGCGCTCGCGGCCACGACACTGGTTCCGGGATGGCGACGGTTGACCGCAAGAAGAAGGGGCCCGCCATAGGTCGGTCCTTCCTCGGTTCCACACAAAAGGTCCCCTTGTCACTCCTCTTCCCCGAGGCGCCGAGCCGGTTGCAGCCGGCGGGGCACTCTCGTAAGCTGGGCTGCAGGCACCCTTCACGACTGTTGGCGTCGGCAGCAAAAGGCTGCGGCGGCTGAGACGCGACATGATCGATCGCACCATCGCGCACTACGAGATCCTCGGTGAGCTCGGCGCTGGGGGCATGGGTAGGGTCTATCGAGCACGGGATAGCCGCCTCGGCCGAGAGGTGGCGATCAAGGCACTTTCGGACGACGCGACCGAAGACTCCGGCCGACTGGCCCGATTCGAGCGCGAAGCCAGGGTTCTCGCCTCCCTGAACCATCCGCACATCGGGGCGATTCACGGTCTCGAGGAAGTAGAGGGACGGCGATTCCTGATCCTCGAACTGGTGGAGGGGGAGACACTGGCGGCTCTGATCGCTCGCGGTCCCCTGCCTGCCCTAGAGGCGCTGCGGATCGGTGGCCAGATCGCGGAGGCTCTCGCTGCCGCTCACACCCATGGAATCGTTCACCGAGACCTCAAGCCGTCCAACATCATGCTCACACCGGACGCTGAGGTGAAGGTGCTCGACTTCGGTCTCGCGAAGCGTCAAGCGCGGATCACCACGGAAGAGGACCGCTCGGAGGCGGGGACGTGGACGGCGCTCACGGGGATCGGCGCCGTTCTCGGAACTGCTCCGTACATGAGTCCCGAGCAGCTTCGTGGAGGGCCCGTCGACGAGCGCACCGACATCTGGTCGTTCGGTTGCGTGCTCTACGAGATGCTCACTGGGCGATCGGCCTTCGGACGTCAGACCTGGGTCGATACGACAAGCGCGATTCTGGAACACGACCCTGACTGGGAGGCGCTGCCGTCGAATCTGAAGCCGGGACTCGAGCGTCTGCTGATTCGCTGTCTGCAGAAGGAGCGCAGCCTGCGGTTCCTGAACATCACCGACGTTCGGAGCGCGCTCGACGAGTTGCGACCCGACCAACGCCACTCAAAAACCGGCGTCCGAGAGCGGACATCGAGTCGCTTGGTTGCTCTCGGTGCGCTGGTGTTGGCCATCACCGCGGTCGGTGTTTCCGCTCTTGTCTTTTTCGGTCCGCAAGGACCTCGAGATCGAGTCGCGGATCTCTGGTCTCCCACAGTTCGGCGCGCGGTGGTGAGCTCGATCGCCGTCCTTCCGCTAGCGAACCTATCGGGCGATCCTGAACGAGAGTACCTGGCCGACGGGATGACGGAGGCCTTGATCTCTCGCCTTTCGACGGTCCCGTCGCTTCGGGTCATCTCGAGAACTTCGGTCGTGCGCTACAAGGGCACCGAGCGAGCCGTGGCCGAGATAGCCAAAGAGCTTGGTGTCGACGCCATCGTGGAAGGCGCGGTTCGTGAAAGCGAGGGTCGTCTCGGTATCAGCGCCCGCCTGATACACGCGGCCGACGATGCGCCACTGTGGGCAGGATCGTATGAGCGAGATCTGGGCGATTTGCTCGCTTTGCAGTTGGATGTTGCCCGTTCGATCGCCTCCGGGATCGAGCGCCAGCTGGGCGCTGAGCAGGAGCGTCTTTCAGCCGCTCGCCCGGTCGATGCTGAGGCCCACGACGCCTACCTCCTTGGATCCTACTTCCTGAACCTGCGGACACCGGATGGGTTTCAGAAAGCGCCCGAGTACTTCAATCGGGCGATCACTCTCGACCCCACCTTCGCGCCACCGTATGCGGGGTTGGCCGCTCTCTACAATGCCCTGGGATCGTCCTTTGCCGTGCCTCCTCAAGAAGCTGCCACCCTGGCCATTGAGTACGCCACGAAGGCACTGGCGCTCGACGACACACTGGCCGAGGCCCATGCCGTGATGGCGCTCGCGAAGATCGGCGACCAATGGAACTGGGCGGCGGCGGAGAGCGGTCTAGAGCGCGCCCTCGAGCTCAACGAGAGCTACTCGCAGGCCCGCCAGTGGTACGGCCAGGTCTTGGTCTACACCGGCCGCACCGCCCGAGGGCTGGCGGAACTTGAGACGGCCATCGCCCTCGACCCGTTCTCACTGCGCGCCGACACCAGCTACGGTCTCGGTCTCTACTTCGCGCGCGACTACGATCGCGCTGTCGCCCAATTCGATAAGGCCCTGGAGCTGCACCCGAACTACCCGTTGGCCCACCTATTCAGGGCCCTGTGTCTTCTGGAGCAGGGGGAGCGCGACGCGGCGATCGACGGGGTCGAGCGAGCGATCGCACTGGCCGGGAGGCAGTCGCCGATGCTCTCGGTTCTGGGCTACGTGTACGGCTCAGCGGGCCGACTTGATGACGCGCGGGACATCTTGGAGGAACTGGTTGAGCTGTCCCGCCACTCCTATGTCCCCGGAGACTTCGTGGCCGCCATCTACATCGCCACCGGCGAAACGGATCGGGCGTTCGAATGGCTCGAGAAAGCCTACGAGGGAGCCTCCTCTGGTTTGGTCTATCTGGGTGTCTCGCCGGTCTATGACAGGATGCGGGCCGACCCACGGTATCAGGATCTGATGAGGCGTGTTGGGCTGAGGGGCTAGCAGCCCGTGGTGAAAGTCAGCACGCCCGCACGACAAGGCCTTTCCGCTTCGCCGGTGGCCGAGAAGCCGGACGGCGGACGGAGTCGCGCTCTGCATCGTGAACCGGCTTCTCGCCACCGGCTACGCTGCAAGTCCTTGTCGCCCTTCGGGTTGCGGCGGCGCGGACCCATCTGCGGCGTCGGAGCTCCTCGACGATGTCCCAGCATCGCCTCCGTCGCTCCTCCTTGCATCTGGGCCCACGGCGCTCACAATGCCAGCATCCTGACTTTCACCACGGGCTGCTAGCCGTCGACATCCTGCGACGGCATGGCTACGTCGTCCTGGAGGCCTCGAACGCCGGAGAGGCTCTGCTCATCTGCGAGCAGCACGGTGCGAAGATCCACCTCCTGTTGACCGACGTGGTGCTGCCCCGAATGAGCGGCCCGCAACTCGCCGAGCGCCTTGTGCCGATGCGGC
>JAQBHE010000065.1:0-2578 GCA_032128015.1 Holophagae bacterium | reverse complement strand
GCCGAGCCGCTCGGCCGCTATCCCAGGAGGAACCCGAAGCTCCCCGCGAGCGAGGCCAGTTCGATTTCTGCCGCGAGACAACGGCTGCCATTGCCAATGCCTATGCTGTATCCGAGTCCTCGCCCGACCCCGACCCGATGCCCCGGCCGCTGCTGATCGTCAACCCGACTTCGGGCGGTGGCCGCTGGTCGGGCGGCGACCGCGTCCGGCGTCGCCTTGCGGAGATTCGCCGGCTGCTCGAGCAACGAGGGCCGATCGAGATCGCGACCACTCGCGGACCCCTAGACGCCACGGACCTCGCGCGCAGCGCGGTTGCCGATCGGCGGCCGGCGGTGTACGTGCTGGGCGGCGACGGCACGGTTCGCGTGGTGGCCGCCGGCCTCCTCGGCAGTGCGGTGCCCCTGGGCGTCCTCGGCGGCGGCACCGCCAACGTGCTCGTCGCGGCCCTCGGGCTGCCCAACGATCCGATCACATGCGCCAGGATGTTCGGCGCCACCGCGAGTCTTCCCACGCGCGAGCTCGATGTCGGTCGCTGCGGCGGCCTGCCGTTCTTGATGATGGCGTCGAGCGGGACCGACGCTCTGGCCCTGCAGCGCCTCGCGCCGTCGCTCAAGCGACGGTTCGGGCGCGCCGCCATCATCGTCCAGGTTCTTATCGAGTGGTTGCGCGCGCCGCCACCCGCAATCGAGATCGAGATCGCGGGCCAACGTTCCACCGTGTCGTTCTTTGCCGCCTGCAACCTGCCGCTCTATGGCGGCCGGTTCACGATGGCCCCGGGCGCGACTCCGTTCGACCGCGAGCTCGACATCGTGGGCCTGGTGCGAAGCAACCGGGCCGCGGTCTTGCGCTTCGCAATCGCGGTCGTGCGCGGCCGCCATCTCGGCCTCGCCGGCGTCTTCCAGCGCACCGCGAGCACGCTCCAGTTGCCGGGAACCGGCCGCCTGGTGGTCCAACTCGATGGCGATGCTTTCGAGCTCGAGCGACCGCTCACCATCGACATCGCTGCCCAGCGCCTCGCGCTGCTCTGGCCCGCGCCCTTGCCGGCTCTGGGGCTGTAGTACGCTCGCCCGCGCCTCGGCGCGCCTCGCCACGCCTCGCCTCTCGCCGCTTCACCCTCCCAGGAATCTCGATGCTCGTTCTCAAGTTCGGCGGCACTTCGATGCGCGACGCCGAGCGCATCCAGAGAGTCGCGAGCATCGTCGCCGCCGAAGCGCGGCGCAACCCCGGCGCGGTCGCGGTGGTGGTCTCGGCGATGTCCGGAGTCACCGACGACCTGGTGCGCGCGGCCGAGCTCGCAACCCGTGACCTCGCCATGGCCCAGGAGCTCGCGTCGCGGCTCGCCGAGCGTCATCGCCGGGCACTCGGCGCAATCGCGCCGGCTGGCTCCGAGCCGGCAATCGAGGCCGGTCAGGCGGCCGCGCTCGGCGAGCTGGTCGAGACCCTGCGCGGCATTTCGCTGCTCGACGAGTGCTCGCCGCGGACCCGCGACCGCGTGCTCAGCTTCGGCGAACGCCTGTCGGCGCCGCTGCTCGCGGCCAGCCTCCGCCACGACGGTCTCGAAGCCGAAGACGCCGACGCGCGCGCGCTCATCCGCACCGACTCGCGGTTCGGCAACGCCCAGGTCGACCAATCCGCCACCGGCGAGTTGCTGCGCGCTCACTTCGCGTCCCGCCGCGGCATCCAGGTGATCACCGGCTTCATCGCAAGCAGCCAGCGCGGCGAGACCACCACCATCGGCCGCGGCGGCTCGGACCTCACCGCGGCGCTGGTGGGGGCGGCGCTCGACGCCAGCGAGATCCAGATCTGGACCGATGTCGACGGGGTGATGAGCGCCGATCCGCGGCTGGTTCCGGAGGCCTTCTCGCTGCCGGTGCTGAGCTTCGAGGAGCTGCTCGAAATGTCGCATTTCGGCGCCAAGGTGGTGTTTCCGCCGACCCTGCTGCCAGCGCGCCAAGCCGGGATCCCGCTATCCATCCGCAACACCCTGAACCCCAGCCATCCCGGGTCGCGGGTGCTCGAACAGCGACCGGTCGCGAGCCCCGGCCGGCCAGTCACTGGCATCGCCTCGATTCACCGGGTGTCGCTGCTCCTTCTCGAGGGCAACGGCATGGCTGGAGTTCCCGGGATCGCGGGCCGGCTGTTCGCCGCCCTCGCCCGCGCCGAGGTCAGCGTCATCCTGATCAGCCAGGCATCGAGCGCGCACTCGATCTGCTTCGCGGTATCCCCCGACCACGCCGAGCGCGCGCGCGTCGCCATCGCCGAGGAGTTTGCCCTCGAGCACCGGCTCGGCCAGCTCGGCGAGCCGGTGGTCGAACACCACCAGTCGGTGGTCGCGGTGGTCGGCGAAGGCATGCGCCGCCGGCCCGGGATCTCGGGCCGGGTGTTCGGCCAACTGGGCCGCCATGGCATCAGCGTCCGCGCCATCGCCCAGGGCTCCTCGGAGCTCAACATCTCGGTGGTGGTCGACGGCCGCGACGAAGGCGAAGCGGTGCGGGTGGTTCACCGCGCGTTCTTTCCCGCCGAGCCCCGGCTCGAGATCTGTCTGGCCGGCGTCGGCGGCGTCGGCGCGGCGCTGCTG
>JAQBHE010000064.1:0-13724 GCA_032128015.1 Holophagae bacterium | reverse complement strand
GGCTAGAGTGTTCCCCGCCCAAGCGCCCGCAGACGGGCGCGGGCTCGTCGCCTGCCTCGAAGACGCGGACAGGCTCTAGCCTCCGAACGTGCTGGGTAGCACATTCTCCGGCTAGGGTGTTCCCCGCCCAAGCGCCCGCAGACGGGCGCGGGCTCGTCGCCTGCCTCGAAGACGCGGACAGGCTCTAGCCTCCGAACGTGCTGACTAGCACATTCTCCGGCTAGAGTGTTCCCCGCCCAAGCGCCCGCAGACGGGCGCGGGCTCGTCGCCTGCCTCGAAGACGCGGACAGGCTCCTAACGCGGCGCGACCGGGGTCACGTCGAAGAACGGCGCCAGCCGATCGGCCTCGCCGCCGGGCGTCCACACCACGACCGCCCGCACCGGCTGCTCCGAAAGCACCCGGTGGCTCACCTCATCGCCTGGGCGCACGATCCCGATCATCCCCGGCTCGAGGCGGTGGCTCTCGCCGTTGACGACGTGATCCATCACCCCCGAGAGCACGTAGAAGATCTCGATGGCGCCGTGACGATGAGCGCCGCCGGTAGAGCCCACCGGAATCGTGATCTCGCCAACCTCGACCTCGCCGCTGCCGAGCACCGACTGTTCGACCAACATCTTGATCACCAGGCCGCCGCGAGCGAGCACCCGGGTGCCACTCGACGATCGCTGGTAGGCGGGCACCGGCTCCTGGGCATCGAGCCCGCTCGGGAACGAGCCTGCGAGCGCCATCGCGAAAAACCCGCAAACCGCCAAGGACGTCATTCGTCGGATCGGTGTCATCGGTCACTCCTCTTGGGTGTCCCGGGCGCGGCGACGGTGGCAGCGCCACCGAGGAAACTCTCGAACCGCAAACGCTCCTCGGGCTCGAGCTCTTCCGCCGGCAACCAGTAGCCCTCGCCGGCGGGCGGCAGCGGCACGTCGAGCAGGGTTAGCGAGCGCTCGAGCAGGGCGCAGTCGAGACTCACCAGCACCAACGCCATCGGCCGACAGATCGCGAACAGCCGCTGCGCGACCCGGCTCTCGATGCGCACCGGCACCGAGGACGGCAGCTCGAGCGGCAGGATGGTGTAGCCCTCCGGGGAAACGGTCACGGTCACCCGCGAGCGCAACTCGAGCGCCTGCAGAGGAACCGTGAGCTCGTCTTGGATCTGGGTCTGGAGGGTGCCCAGCGTGACGTCGGCGATGATCGTGCCGTGCCCGGAAAACTCGATTTGGAGCCGCGCGTCATAGCTGCCGTCACCCGCCTTGGCGAGCGACGCCCGGTTGCTGGCGAGCGTGAGCGTGTGATCGGGAGAGCGCAGCTTGACGGTCGCGGGCCCGATCTCGATCGGCGTCAAGTCGGTGAGGAAGGCCTCGTAGGTTCGGTTGAGCCGGTGGAAACTGAACTCAGAAACCGCCGCCGCGGCGAAGCCGATGGCGCCGAAGCCGGTAGCGACGAGGATCGTCGCGGCGAGGATCGTCAGCACGACCACCCATGCCGCATGCCGATACCCGGCGGTCGCCGAGGCTCGGCACGAGCCGGCAACGCGGGATGGGCGGCATGGTTGCATTTCGTGGTTCGCGCTGCGGCGGCTCACCCCTGCAGTCGCCCGTTCGAGGAGCCCGCGGCGCCCGCTACGGATAGTAGCCGCTGATCGTCCGCGCTTTGTTGCCGCCGCCGACCTTCACCTCGACTGTCCGAAAGTCCGATTCGCCAGCTCCGGGCCGGTCACTGCTGTAAGCGAGCAAGTACTGGCTGCGCAGCTCCTTCTCGATCTCGTCGTAGACGCCCTCGAGCTCGCTCGCCTTGCCGACAAAAAACACCCTACCGCCGGTCTCTTGGGACAGCTCCGAGAGCTTGTTGCGCACCCCCAGCTCGAGCCGGCCGATGCCCAGACCGATGGTGTAGATCGCGACACCCGAGCGGCGGGCATACTCGAGGGCCTCGCGAAACGGGATGGTGCTCGAGGTGTCGTCGCCGTCGGACAGCAGCACCAGCGCCCGCCGGCCGCGGACGCCGCGGAAGTAGTAGAGGCTGGTGACGATGGCGTCGTGCAGAGCGGTCGAGCCACTGGCCACCAGACCCTCGAGGGTCTGGGCGACCGCGCCGACATCGGAGGTTCGCGGCATCATCAACTCCGGACGATCGGAGAACCGCACCGCAAACGAGCGGTCGCGCGGGGTGACGATCTGGCTCAGGAAGTCGATGGCCGCTCGCCGCGCCTCGCCCAGCGCCTCGATCATCGAGCCCGAGGTGTCGATCGTGATGCCGATGGTCAACGGCAGATCCTCGACCAGTTCGAAGCGCGAGATCTTCTGCTTGCGACCATCCTCGAGAATCTGGAACTGCTCGACACCGAGCCCCTGCGCCGGCCGGTTGCTGCGATCGGTCACGGTGGTATAGAGCTCGACCAGATCGACCTCGACCTCATCCATGTAGCTCGGCACATGGAGAAAGCGGACGTCCTCGGCGCTGGCGCCGCTTTCGAGCTCGGCGACCACCGTCAGGTACGTCACGTCTTCGGGTCCGGCCTGCGGCGGCACTTCGATCTGGGCGCGCCACGGCGGCTGCTCGACCACCGCCTGGACGACCCCGTTGACCCGGAACTCGACCTTGGTGAGCCGGCTCTCCTCGGGCACAACCACCTCGGCGGCGGCCTCGACCGTGCCCGTCTCCTTGCCTCCACGCGGCGGCGCGGTGATCCGCACCCGTAGCTCGCCGCGCTGTTGGTTGAGCACGATCTCGTCGGCCGCCACCAGCCCTTGATCCTTGTCATAGCCTTCGATCCGCACCACCTGCTCGCTCGGGAAGGTGGTCAGCCCGAGCTCGGCGGTGAACGGCGGCCGCTTGCGCGTGAACTGCAGCTTTTCGTCGACCAGGAACCGCACCTCGACGATCCGCTCGCCGCTGACCAGCACCTCGGCACGCCACAGCCCGAACACCAGGTCGCTCTCGGGCGGCACCAGCACCAGGCCATCGCGACCAGGCACCCGAGTCGCCTCGAGCCGGTCGCCGAGCGCGACGATGGTGTCGGCAGGCACCGGCACCTCGGCGACCGCCACCGGCTCGGTGGGAACCATCACCGCTCGGTTGAGAACCGCCACTCGCTTGCCGATCTCGTCCTCGACCCGCAGACGGATCAGGTACGACAGACCCGGGCGCAGCGAGCGATCGAGCACCAGCGCCAGGGGATCGCTTTCGGCATCGGCCGCGGCGCGCGCCGGCACCACGAAGCGCAGTCGGAACTGCTCGAAGACCCGGCCATCGTGCTCGACCATGCCGACGACCTGGATCCGGTACTCGGGCGGAGTGCTGTCGTCTCGAAACGGCTCGACGCCAGCGCCCGCGGGCACCGAGAGGGTGAGGCGGGTGACGATTCGCTGGCCGTCGCGCGCCGGGAAGCCGGCGGTAACCAGGCCGAGCGGCAGCTCGAGAGCCACGGCTTCGAGATCGGTGGCGGCGGCAGCTCGAATCCAGGCCGCCAGATCGGATGGCGGCGCCAGGGCTTGCTGGAGCTCCTCATTCGAGGGCCGATCCTCGCGGTACTCGAGCAAGCCGCCGACGCCGGTGACCTCGTCGATGAGCTTGGTGGAGCGGCACAACTGGAGATCGAACCGCCGGCCGCTCAGAAACTGCCGCAGCTCGTGGTATTGGTCGAGCCAGTACTCCATCTCCGGGCGGTAGAGCGCCCGTTTCGAGTCGATCGGAAGCCACAGGCGGTAGGGGGTGGCTGCTTCGTCTTGGTACAGCACCAGCCGGCGGGGAATCGCCGAGTAGGTCCAGACCTCGAGCGGCTTGAACGTCTGATCGCAATCGACCACCAACCGCTCCGCCGGCGGGCCGTGAAGGAACAGCAGACGCGCTCGCTCATCGAGCAGGCTCATGAACTCTTGACCCACCAGGGCCTGGCGCCGCGCGATCGCTTCGCGGACCTCGTTGGCTGGAGTCTCCGGCAACGGATCGGCAAGAAAGCTCGCCATCAGCTGCTCGCGACCCGCGGCGTCGAGGCCGAGGAGACGCTGACGCTGGGCGCTATCGAGTAGCAGGCCGGGGCCGTCTTCGAGGAAGGCGCGCTGGTGCTCCGGCCATGCGAGGGTATCGGCACCGCGCTCGACCGCAGCCGGCAGCGCCGACGCGAACAACGACAGCGACAGTACCGACAACAGCGACAACTTCGCCGACAGCGCCGCGGTCACTAGTTTCGGAGCGACTCGTTTCGGACCGATCGTCATGCTCGTTCCCCGGCGTCCCCTACACCTGCGTCCCCAGAGACATGCCAGTGAGTCCCAGTCGCCGATCGCGAAGATGACTCCCCGACTCGCGTGATCTGCACCGCAAAGGCGATGCCAACCCGCCTTGCGGGCTCGGCGCCCTCGCTCATCCCGGATCCAGGTGGTAGAGCATCCAGTACACGACGACACCGGTCACCGAGACGTAGAGCCAGATCGGCAGGGTGATACGCGCCAGCGGGACGTGGCGGGCGAGGTCGCCGCGCAAGCCCCGGCGCAGGGTCACCACCGCCAGGAAAGGCACCACCGCGGCGAGCACGGTGTGGGTGGCGAGGATCGTCAGATACACCGTTCGAATCGCGCCGGTGCCCTGGAAACGAACCGAGCCGACCTGAAAGTGGTACGCCAGGTAGCTGATCAAGAACAGCACCGAGCACCCGAACGCCGCGAGCATGCACCGGCGATGGGCTTCGAGGCGACGTTGTCGCACCAGCAAGTAGCCGGTGACGAGCAGAATCGCGGCCAGACCGTTGAGGCTGGCATTGAGCGTCGGTAGCTGATGCAGGCTCATGGGGCCTCTCGAGCGACGCTGTGCGCCCCGCGCTCACCCGGTCGCCGGGCTCAGGTGAGCCGGTCGCCGACCAGCACCAGCAGCGACAACGGCAGGTAGATGACCGAGTAGAGCATCACCCGCCGGGCGGTGGCGCGACTGCGCTCGCGCGCGAATGCCAGCGCGGCCCACAAGAAGCCGCCGCCCAGAACGACCGCCGCGACCACGTAGCCGAGACCCGCGAGGCCGGTGACCGCTGGCGTCAGGCTCGCTGCGACCAGCAGCACGGTGAACAGCGACATCTGGCCCGCGGTGCGTCGGCCGGTGGGGTCATCGGCCGAGATCATCCGGAAGCCGGCACGCCGATAGTCGTCTCGGTACAACCAGGCGATGGCGAAGAAATGCGGCATCTGCCAGAAGAACAACAGCGCGAACAGAGCCCAAGCCGAGGGTCCCAGCCTGCCGTCGATGGCGGTCCACCCCATCATCGGCGGGATCGCTCCCGGGACCGCGCCGACCAGGGTCGACAACGAAGTTCGGAGCTTGAGCGGGGTGTAGGCGAATAGGTAGAGAACCAGGGTCAGCGCGCCGAGCACTGCGGTGATGGCGTTGACCGCCAGCGCCAGAATCAAGGTGCCCCCGATTCCGAGAATCGCCCCGAACGCCAAAGCGTGATCCGGCTCCAGTCGATTGCCCGGCAGCGGCCGCCTGTGGGTGCGATCCATCCGTCGGTCCTGCTCGCGCTCCAGCCACATGTTGAGGGCGGACGCGCCGGCGGCGAGGAACGCCGTGCCGAGCACCGTCGCCGCCACCAGCCAAGCGCTCGCTCTGTTCTCCGCCGACGGCCAGGCCAACACCATCCCGACCACCGTGGTCAGGACGACCATGGCGGTGATCCGCGGCTTGGTCAGCTCGAGGAAGTCGCCGAGCGACGTCCCGACGACGATCTCAGCGGTGGGGGCCTTGGCGGAGGGGAGCGACATCAAGGGAGCACGAGGGGCACAGCGGCGCCGACTGCCGAGGACGAAGGCGCCGCTGGACGGCCTCGCCACGAGAGAATCCACGCCTGGCGGCTCGGTCTCGGAGGCCACAGCCACCCGCAGCGAGCCGTCCGCGACTCAGACGGGCTCTTAGCGTAGCAGCCCGTGGCGAAACCCGCGAGGGCTGCGCTGACAGGGCTGCGCTGGGAGTGCCAGAGGATCGGACCAGCCCGCGCGGCCGGGACCACCGCTTCGGGCGCGAGGGTTTCAGCTGTGGGCTGCCAGTGGCTCGGCCGTCGTTTTTCGAGTCTCGACCTGCGCCCGGTCGCGGTTCTGGGTTCAGCGTTCCGCGACGACCGCGTACCACAGGTCGCGCAACGCCTGCTCGAGCCCGCGCGCCGGCCGGAAACCCAGGGCCGCCAGCTTGCCCGGATCGCCACACGACACCGGCACATCGACAGCCCTCACCAGCTCTGGATCCTGCTCGACCGTGACCGCGATGCCGCTGAGCGCGATCAACAGCTCGAGCGCGTCGCCGATCGACACGGCGTTGCCGCTGGCGACATTGTAAGCCTCGCCGTCGGCTCCGGCGTCGAGCAGTAGCCGAAACGCTTCGACCGCATCGTCGACGTGGACGAAGTCTCGGCAAGGCTCGAGGTTGCCTACCCGCAGCACCGGCGGCCGCTCGCCTGCGGCGATCTCGGCCAGCTGGCGGGCGAACGAAGGCAGGGCGAAGTCGAAGGACTGGCCGGGCCCGACGACATTGAACATTCGCACCACCACGCCCCGCCGCTGAAGCGCCAGGCGCTCGGCCACCGCTTTGGTCAGCGCGTAGGGCGACGCCGGTCGCAACAGCGCGTCTTCGCGGACCGGCAGCTCGGCCGCCGACAGCAGCCCATAGACCTCGGCGCTCGACGCCACCAGCACTCGACAATCGGCCGACGCAACCACGTTCTCGGTGCCGAGCACGTTGACTCGGAAGTACTCCGGGATGTTCTGCCAGGACTTGCCGACGTGGCTGAGACCGCCGAGGTGGACCAACGCATCGGGCCGGAACGAGCCGAGCGCTCCTTCTACCGCGGCGCGATCGCAGAGGTCGCCCAAGAACAGCTCGACGCCCGATTCGGGCGGCGGCGGCTCGGTTTCGAGGATCAGCGCGCCGACCGCATGGCCATCTTCGAGCAGCCGCCGCGCCAGGCGTCGGCCCAGGAAACCGGTCACGCCGGTGACGAATACCCTCATGGCACCCTCGGGCAAAACTCCGCGCGAACCCTAGAAGCCAAGGCCGCCCGGTGCGCTGAGCCGATCATGGGTCCTCCAGCCACCGCTGCTGGTAGTCGTCGAGACCCTGCCGCCAGTCCTCGACCTGGCGCCCACAGATCCGCTCGAAGCGTTCGACATCGAGCACCGAGTAGGCCGGCCGTGACGCGGGCCGCGGCATCTCGGCGGTGGTCACCGGAGCCGGCATCGCTTCGACTCCGAGTTGGCGCACCACCGCGCAAGCCAAGCCGTGCCAGCTGACCGGGTCCCGGTTGCGGTAGTGGACGATCGGCGGCAGTCCATCGCCGTCGAGCGCGATATCGCCGAGGTCGAGCAGCGCGGACGCCAGGAACGGCGTATAGGTCGGGCAACCGTGCTGATCGGCAACCACCCGTAGTGGCACTCCATCGCGAGCCCTTGCGGCGATGGTGCGGACAAAGTTGCGTCCACCCGGACCGAACAGCCAACTGGTTCGCACCACGGTCGAGCGCGGGCATCGCGCGAGACCGACCTCGGCCAGCCGTTTGCTCGCGCCGTACACCGTCTGAGGATCGGTCTCGTCGTCCTCACGATACGGGGTGGAGCCGCGGCCGTCGAACACATAGTCGGTCGAGACGTGGAGCAGCCGACAGCCGCCCAGGCGCTCGATCTCGGCTCCGAGCCGGGCCACTGCTCGGCCGTTGATCTCCCACGCTTCTTCGCTCCGGCTCTCGCAGCCATCGACATCGGTGAAGGCCGCGCAGTTGACCACCAGCTGCGGCCGAAACTCCTGGATCCGGCGCACCACCGCTGCGGTGTCGACCAGATCGAGCTCGCGGCGGCCGGGGTCCTGCACCTGCTGACCGCGCGACCCGGCCGCCGCGGATACCGCCCGGCCCAGCATGCCGTGACCGCCGAGAACCAGGGTGCGTCGGGTCATCGGGCTGCTTCGAGAACCCGGCGACACCTGGCTCCTCCCGTGCCTTGGCGGCTACAGGGTCTCCGACGCGCCACCGGTGATGTCGAGGAAAGTCCCCACGTTCTTGAGAGTCACCAGGAACCGGAACTCTCGGTCGACCAGGTCGCCCCGACGGTACTCGCCGCTCTCGATCGACAAGCCGTAACACGAGCCCTGGAATGACAAGATGTGACGCTGGAACTGGAGTACCGCGCGCTCGATGTCGTAATTGACCTGGCTCGAGAACGTCAGTCTCCGGGGCACCAGGGTGAGCTGGGTCGACAGCCGAACCTGGTCGTTGCGGACGATGCCGTCCTCGGCCGACAACCTCCGTGCCCAGCGCAATCCGATGTTGTCGCTGCTGCCGATTCCGAAGGTCGCCGAGAGCGAGGTCTCCTCGATCGCCGAGAACAGCGTGCTGTAGCCGACCTCGGCCTTGACCGTGGTGCGACGGCTGGGGTTGTAGCGGAACAGGCCGGTGAGCGGGCCCTGCTGGCGCTCGAGGCTGCGATCGCGGCTTGCCTGCAGCGGCACGGTGGAATCGAGCGAGACGTCCTGGTAGAGCTCGAACGACATGATCTCGCGCGCGCCATCGCCGCTTTCACCGGCGGGTTTGGCGAGCAGGCGGTTGACCAGCGCCACTCGACCGATGTTGCTGCCGCGCACGTTGTCGACCTCGTCGAAGATCGGCACCCGGTCCTGGTCGACGAAGTCTTCGAAGAAGGCGTAGGTGAAGCGCGGCTCGATCACGTGCTTGAACTTCGACCAGTTCTTGCCGCCGGGATTGTCGAAGATCTTCGAGAAGGTCGGGCCGACGATCTCGGCCTCGGCGTTGGGCACGAAGCGGCTCAGCCCCTCGCCCGCGAACAGCTCGCCCGAGCCGCTGCTAGCCTGAGGGTCACGCAGGCTGTCCTGCCACCAGGTGAACCGGCCGCCGGCAGTCAGCGACAGCGACATCCAGGGCCGCGCGCGAATCGGCAGGGTGACCTCGGGGAAGACATCGGCGCGACCGTAGGTGCTGTTCGCCTGCGCGCCGCGGTCGACATCGAGCAAGTGCACCGAGCTGCGCATCTGCAAGTAGAGCGGAGTCTTGCCGAGCCGGGTCGACCGCAGTTTGTACTCGACCTCCGGCAGCTGGCGCTGGGTGATCGTGCGGTCACTCGTGAGCAGGGTCTCGCGGCTATCGAACTGGATGTTCAGCGACTGGTGGCCCCAGTTCTTCGACACGAAGCCGAACGAGTAGAGCTGGCGCTGGCTGTTGCGATCGACGCGCCGCTCGTAATCCTGGAAGAACGCGAAATCCGACACCTCGTCGACTTGGATCACCCCGCGAAAGCCCAGGGGCAGGTCGTTCGATTCGTGGTCGAGCCGGATCTTCCAGCGTAAGTCGTCGAGCTCGGGATCGTGGATGAAGTAGGCCTGAAGCTGCCCTGCGGTTCCCTGGCTCGGCCGATAACGGAACTCGTTGCCCAAGCCAAAGTACTTGCCGTTGCCGGCGCTCCCGCGCGGCGCGCCGCCGCCAAAGAAGTCGACGTGGAACGTGGTGTCGTAGCTCCGACCGAGAGTCTGAAAGTAGCCCAGGCCGAGCGTCGCGCCACGCCGACTCGAGTAGCCGGGCTTGGGCATCAGCAACCCCGAAGTTCGCCCCTGGTTCACCGGCCAGGCCACGTACGGGAGGTAGAACAGCGGTGCTTTGCGCACCCGGAACGAAGCACTTCGCGCCTTGGCGTAGCCGTCGACCGTGACCACGATCCGCTTGGCGCGAAAGCTCCACGCCGGCGATTCGCCTTCGCACGAACTGAACCTGCCGTCGTCGATCCGGTAGGTGTTCTCGCCGGTCTTGGCGACGTGCGACCCGGCGAAGAAATAGTCGGTCGACACGAACCCGGTAACGTCGTCGACGGCCCCGAGCTTGGTCTCGAGGTTGAGCTCGAGGCGCGACCCGACCAGCCTGCGCGGTCCCTGGTCGAACACCACTCCGCCGGTGGCGACGACGTCCTCGGTATCGCGATCGAGCTCGATCCGGTCGGCGGTGATCTTGACGTCCTGGTACAAGATCTCGACGCCGCCGGACAGGATCGCTTTCGCCGGCCCCTCTTGCCCATCGGGCCGCTCGCCCCGGAGCTCGACGCGCCCGGCCGCGCCCACCACCGTGCCGCCGTCGTCGAGCAGCAGTTCGAAGCGATTGAGTCGTGGCGGCTCGCTCGCCGGCACCGCCGGCACCGCCGGCAGCTCCCCGGGAGGCTGGGCGGGAGTCTGACCAAAGACCGGGCCACCGACCGCCATCCAGGCGAGCAAGACAAGGGATCCACGCCAGAGGGATCCACGCGAGAATGCGGGAATCACAGGCGCTCCACCACCATCGCCGTCGCCTCACCGCCGCCGATGCAGATCGCGGCACAGCCCCGTCGCAACTGGCGTTGCTCCAGGGCGTGGATCAGAGTCACCAGGATTCGGGCGCCTGAGGCGCCGATCGGATGCCCGAGAGCGACCGCCCCGCCGTGGACGTTCACTTGCTCGTGACCCAGACCGAGCTCGTCCATGGTCGCCAACACCACCACCGCGAACGCTTCGTTGATCTCGAACAGGTCGATGTCCGACAGCGCGAGACCGGTGCGCTCGAGAACCTTGGTGATCGCCGCAATCGGTGCGGTCGTGAACCATTCGGGCTGCTGCGCCACCGAAGCGTGTCCGAGAACCCGGGCGAGCGGCTCGAGACCGCGGCGCTCCGCGTACTCGGCGGTCGAAAGCACCAGCGCGGCGGCGCCGTCGCTGAGGTTGCTGGCATTGCCGGCAGTGACCGTGCCGCCGTCGCCGAACGCCGGTCGCAGGGTCCGCGAGCGCTCGAGGTCGACTCGAAAAGGATCCTCGTCGCGGACGACCTGGCGGGTCTCCTTGCGGCTTGTGAACTCGACCGCCACCAGCTCACGAGCGAACGTACCGTCCTCGCTTGCGGTGCGGGCCCGCCGATAGCTCTCGATGGCAAAGTCGTCCTGACGGCTGCGGGAAATGCTCCGCTCGGTGGCGCAGAGATCGGCGCAGCTCCCCATGTGGACGTTCGAGTAGGGGTCCCATAGGCCGTCATGAACCATCGAGTCCAAGAGCTCGCGGTGGCCGAGGCGCAGTCCGGCCCTCGCACCCCCCAACAGGTGCGGCGCTCGGCTCATGCTCTCCATGCCCCCCGCGGCCAGCACTTCGAAATCACCGCAGCGCAAGTCGTTGGCCGCCATCATCACCGCCCGCATCCCCGAGCCGCAGACCTTGCCGACCGTGGTGGCGCCGGTTCGCGGCGGACAAGCGGCTCCGAGCGCCGCCTGGCGTGCCGGGGCCTGGCCGACGCCGGCGGTGAGCACGCAGCCGAGGTTCACCTGCTCGATTTCCTCGGGCTCCACCCCGGCGCGGCTGAAAGCGCCGGCGAGCGCCCGCGCGCCTAACTCGGGAGCCGATAGTTCGCTGAGCGAACCCAGGAACGAGCCGATCGGCGTTCGCGCCGCGCTCAGAATGACGACGTCTTTCACGTTAGGGAGTAGCAGACGACGAGCCGGTGAGAGTCGTGGCAAGCATCGTTTCGGCCGGTGACCGCCGACCACAGGCCTCGGCGGAGCCTGGAAACCGGCCGGTTCGAGCGCGCGCAGCGTAGCACACGACCCGACCCGCGCAGGACCGCCTGCCTGACTCTTGACAGCCCGGGACACCGTCGCCAGAGTGGCTCCGTGGGGTGTCTTCTGGCCATCGATTTCGGCGAGCGCAGAGTCGGGCTGGCGCTCTCGGATCCCGCCGCTCGGTTCGCGATCCCCTACCGAACCCTCGAGCGGCGATCGGACCGCGAGCTCGTCGAGGCCCTCGTCGCTTTGATCGCTACCGAGTCGGTCACCGGCCTGGTGCTCGGCGAGCCGCACAACGTCGACGGCAGCCGCGGCCCCGCGGCCGAGCGGGTGCGCGGCTTCGGCGCCAAACTCGCCGCTGCGACCGGCCTCGAGATCCGCTACGTCGAAGAGACGCTGACCTCGGTGGCGGCGGTCGAGCGCCTGAAGCAAGCCGGCTACGACACCCGGCGCGACCCCGGGCGGATCGACGCCGTCGCCGCCCAGATCCTGCTCGAGGAGGCGCTGGAGAGACCATGAGGCGCTGGCTTCTCGCGGCGCTGCTCGCGAGCGCCGGCTTCGTCCTGCTCGGGGCGATCGTGATCGGCCTGTGGGCGGCGAGCGCCTGGCGCGGTCTTTCTCGCCCCTTTCCTTCCGTGCCGACGGTGGAGCCGGTCATCGTCGAAATCCCGGCCGGTGCTGGCGCGAGCACCATACTGAGCTCGCTCGAAGCGCGCGGGGTCATCGAATCGGCGCTCCGAACCCGGCTCTACCTGGTTCATGTCCTCGGTGACCCGCCGCTGCGCGCCGGCGAGTACCGATTCGATCGCCCGCTCGCCGCCACCACGGTAATCGGCCAGCTGATCGAAGGACGGGTCCTGCAACACACCGTGACCATTCTCGAAGGGCTGACCCTCGAGGAGACTGCCGACCACCTCGCTGCATCGGGATTCGGCGACCACGACGCCCTGATCGCGGTGATGGCCGACCCGGCACCGATTGCCGACCTCGACCCCCGCGCCTCGAACCTCGAGGGGTACTTGTTCCCGGACACCTACTCGTTCGCCAAGGGCGCCACCGAGCTCCAGGTGGTGGGCGCCCTGGTCGCCAATTTCCGTCGCCGCCTCGAGACCAGCGTCCTCCCGGTCATGAGCGACTCGGAATCGCTCCGCGATGCGGTGATCCTCGCCAGCATCGTCGAGCGCGAGGCGACCCTCGACGCCGAGCGCGCGACCATCGCTGGGGTCTACCGCAACCGTCTGCGCCGCAGCATCGGGCTGTTCGCCGACCCCACCATCATCTACGCCTTGAAGCTCGCCGGGGTATGGGACGGCAACCTGAGGCGCCCGGACCTCAAGCTCGACTCGCCCTACAACACCTACGTCTATCCAGGCCTGCCGCCCGGACCGATCTGCTCGCCGGGTCTCTCCAGCCTGCTCGCCGCGGCCGCGCCTGCCGACGTCCCCTACCTCTACTTCGTCAGCCGCAACGACGGCTCGCACGCCTTCGCCGCGACCCTCGCCGAGCACAACCGCAACGTCGACATCTTCCAGCGCCAGTTCTTCCGACGGCGCTGAGCGCGCCAGCCGGCCGGGCACAGGCTCGTCGGTCTGCGGTCGATGGTTCCGGCCGGCTCGGCTACTCTGCTCCTGGGACTACTTGCCCGCCGGGATTCCGGCCGCGACCTCCTGAGCGTCGATGACCGCGATCGCCGCCATGTTGACAATGTCGGTGACGTCGACGCCGCGCTGCAGAACGTGCACGGGCTTGGCCATCCCGAGCAACACCGGCCCGATCGCCTCGGCGTCGGCGAGACGCCAGATCAGCTTGTAGGCGCAGTTCGCCGAGTTCAGCTCAGGAAAAACCAACACGTTGGCCGGCGCGCGCAACCGGCGGTCATCGGTAACACAAACCAACTTTCCGTTGCGCCTAACAAACTGCGCCCCAAAAGGTCTTTGTATCTCCTCCCCATTTTTATCCTCCTTAGCAACCCTTCTTTTTGCATTTAGGTCGCTATCGTATAATAAACAATAACCAAAGGCTATTGCTATATCCGTGTTCGCTGCTCCCCACTTACGCAAGTCTTGCAGCAACCGCAAAAATAATATACTTTCGGGATGTGCCTTCAAATACGAGTCGAGATGGTTAGATAAATTCACTTTTACCCCTTCCGTTGGTGAAATTCCATACCTATTCTTCTGATT
>JAQBHE010000063.1:0-3447 GCA_032128015.1 Holophagae bacterium | reverse complement strand
GCTCTTGCGGTCGCTCACGTCCATGCCGATCACTCGCCGCTCTTCGTTCCTCTTGCTACGCTGCTTCATGGGTCAACCTCCTTTGAGCTCTCAAGCTCGTCGTTTCCTGCAGCACCATTCTTGGCGACTGCGTTGGGAGGTCGGCCTTCTCATCCCATCTACTCCCTGAAGGACTGGAAGCTCGCTGTCGCCGGGGACGGCGCCCTGAGTCCCGCTATGCTCGCGCGCGAGTTTCGATCGCCGCTTGCCCGGAGGTGTCGCCTCGATGAGTCGTCTCGATTTTCCTCGTGTCCGCATCCTTCCGATCGTCCTGCTCGGCGTGGCCCTGGCCTGCCAGGGTCCGCCGCCTTACCAGATCGTCCTCGAGGGCGGCACGGTGGTTGACGGCAGCGGTGCTCCAGCATTCCTCGCCGATGTCGCGATCGCTGACGGTCGCATTGCCAAGATCGGCGATCTCACCGGGGCACGGGCTGTCGAGCGCATCGACGTCTCCGGGCTGGTGGTGGCTCCGGGGTTCATCGACACCCACAGTCACGCCGACTTGGGCCTGGTGCGGCCGGAGCTCCGCCCCAACGAAGGGTTTCTGACCCAGGGCGTCACGACGTCCATCTTCGGAGTCGACGGCGCCTACGCGCCCGACAACATCGAGGAGCTCGAGAAGATCTTCACGAAACAGGGCGTGGGGACCAACTACGCCTTCTACGTCGGCCACAACGGAGTGCGGGCGGCGGTGATGGGGATGGAGGACCGCGCTCCCAGCGACCAGGAGCTGGAGCGCATGAAAGCTATGGTGCGCGAGGCGATGGAGCACGGGGCGATCGGACTCTCGAGCGGTCTGATGTACCTCCCGGGCAACTTCGCGACCACCGACGAAGTGGTGGCGTTGGCGTCGGTGGCTGCGGAGTTCGGCGGACTCTACGACTCGCACATCCGCGATCCCGCCAACGATCTGATCGCCTCGGTCGGCGAGTGCATCGAGATCGGCGAACGGTCGGGCGCGATCCCCCACCCGGCGCACCACAAGGCGCCGGGGGCCAAGAACTTCGGCAAGGGCGCCGAGCTCGCTGCGGTGGTGGCGGCGGCACGCGAGCGCGGCGTCGACGTCACGGTGGATCAGTATCCCTACGACGGCGCCGCGACCGCCAACCTCATCGAGCTGATCGTGCCGACCGAAGATCTGCCCATTCGCGAGCAGCTGCGTCAGGCGGTCGAGCCGGCGCTGAGCCCGGAGCAGCAGCAGAGCCAGTTGGCACAGGTGGCGGCGATGTGGAAAGAGGCGCTGGCGGATCCGCAGCAACGACAGCGTCTCCGCGCGCGCACCGAGCAGCCGCCGTCGGGCGTCTTCAGCTGGGTCAAGGCGGTGGGCTACGACTCCTGGCGAATCGTGGTCAGCGACGCCCATCCGGAGTGGGTGAGTCGCATGTTCACCGAGGTCGCGAGGGAAGAAGGGATCGAGCCGTTCGATCTCATGGTGCGCCTGATCGAGGAAGACGGCGAGATCGCCAAAGTCACGCTCGGCGCCTGCCTCGAGGACGATGTGCGTCTGCTGATGACCCGGCCCTGGACCATGATCGCGAGCGATGGCGAGATCACCGGCTTCGAGGGCGGCGGCGGTCATCCGCGTTCGCGAGGGACCTTTCCGCGGGTGCTGGGGAAGTACGTTCGCGAAGAGGGGCTGCTGACCCTCGAGCAGGCCGTCCACAAGATGACCGGACTGCCCGCCTCGTATCTGCGCCTGGCCGACCGCGGTCTGCTCCAAGAAGGATTGGCCGCCGACATCACGGTCTTCGACCCCGCTCGCGTGATCGATCGTTCGACCTGGCGCGATCCCTCGCTGTTGTCGGAGGGGATCGTCCACGTGATCGTGGGTGGTCAGCGGGCGCTTGCCGACGGCACCGTTACCGGGGTGCTGGCTGGCCAGTTTCTGCCGTATCAGGGTGAACTCGCGGACGAGTTCATTGCGAGTTCGAAGACGAACTCGGGTGGTCGAGGAGGTCGCGTCTCGGCGCCTCGGTGAGCGCCAGCGCCAGCGCCAACGCGCTTGGCTTTACAATCGTGACGTGATCCTCGACACCTTTCTACGCGAGGTCGTCGTCCTCCTGGCGTCGGCGGTTGTGGTGGTCAGTGTGTGCGTCCGCTTGCGGGTGCCGCCGATCGTCGGCTTGCTCGGGACCGGGGTGCTGATCGGTCCGCACGGCTTCGCCTGGATCTCGGGGCTCGATGAGGTCGAGCTGTTCGCCGAGGTCGGGGTCGCGCTGCTGCTATTCGCGATCGGCCTCGAGGTTTCCGGGGAGCGCTTGCGGCGCCTGCGACGGGACCTGCTCCTGGGTGGCTCGGTGCAAGCGGCATCGACGACCGTGGTGGTGGCGCTCGCGGCGATCGCCCTCGGGCTGCCGCTCGCGCGAGCGACCTTCCTCGGGTTCGTGGTCACGCTCTCGAGTACCGCTCTGGTGCTCAAGCTACTCGCGGATCGTCGGGAGGGAGATACTCCCCACGGGCGGGTAGCGCTCGCGATCTTGCTGTTCCAGGACTTCTTGATCGTGCCGATGATCGCGCTGACTCCGATGTTGGCGGGCACCGAGAACCTCTCGGCGCTCGACGTCTTCGCCCGCGTCGGCGGTGCGATGGGCAGTTTGCTGGTGGCCTTCTTGGCCGGCCGCTGGGTACTGCCGCGACTGCTCGAGACGATGGTGCGGAGCCGGGTCCGCGAAGTGGCGCTGCTCGGCGCGCTGTCGCTTTGCCTGGGGATGGGATGGCTGGCCCACAGCTTCGGGTTCTCGATGGCGCTCGGCGCCTTCCTGGCGGGCGTCATGCTCTCGGACAGCCTGTACTCCCATCAGGTGATCGCCGACCTGGGGCCATTTCGCGACCTGTTCACCGGCATCTTCTTCATCTCGATCGGCATGCTGCTCGACCTCTCGTGGGTGGCGGCCAGGCCGTCCACCGTGCTCCTGGTCACCCTCGGTTTGATGGCGGTCAAGCTCGCGACCGGGTCGTTGGCCGCCCGGGTCCTCGGCTATCCACCGCGAACGGTGGTGCTGGTGGCGATGTCGCTGGCCCAGATCGGCGAGTTCTCGTTCGTATTGATGAAGGTCGGGCTCGACCACGGACTCCTGGACGGCGGGCGCTTCCAGATGCTACTGGCGTCCTCGGTGTTGACCCTGGTTGCAACCCCGGCGCTGGTCGCGGTCTCGGGCCGGACGGCGGTCGCGCTGGCGAAGATCCTGCCGAGCGCTCAGCCGGAGCCCGCGATCGCTAGCGCGGTCTCCGAGAAGTCGGGGCACGTCATCGTCGTCGGCTTTGGGGTCGGCGGCCGCCTGCTTGCCAAAGTGTTGCGCGCGGCCGGGATCGCCTACGTGGTGATCGAGGCGAGCGGTGAGCTGGTGCGTTCCGCCCGCCGCGACGGCGAGCCGATCCTCTACGGCGACGCCATCCGCGACGAGATCC
>JAQBHE010000062.1:0-3705 GCA_032128015.1 Holophagae bacterium | reverse complement strand
CTCCGCGGCGCCGGGTTTCGGATGCCGACCTCGGTGTTCGTCCACGGCTTCCTGACCGTCGACGGCACCAAGATGTCGAAGTCGCGCGGCACCTTCGTCACCGCCGAGAGCTATCTCGACCACTTGCCGCCGGACGCGCTGCGCTACTACGTCGCGGCGAAGCTCGGCGACGGTCTCGGTGATATCGACCTCAGTATCGAAGACTTCGTCCAGCGGGTGAACTCTGACCTGGTGGGCAAGGTGGTCAACATCGCCTCGCGCTGCGCCGGTTTCCTCCACAAACGCTTCGACGGGCGTTTGGGCCGCGACCTCGACTCGCCGGCGGTGCTCGACGAGGTCGCCGCCGCTCGTGGCGAGATCGCCGAGCTGTTTCAGCAGCGCCAGTACAACCGCGCGATCCGTCGGATCATGGCTCTCGCCGACGGCGCCAACCGTTACATCGACGAGCGCCAGCCGTGGACCATCGCCCGCGACCCCGAGCGCGAAGCCGAGCTCCAGGCTGTGCTCACCACCGGCCTCAACCTGTTTCGCGCCCTGATCACCTACTTGAAGCCGGTCGTCCCGGCGATCGCGACCGCAGCCGAAGATTTCCTCGCGATCGCGCCGCTCAAATGGGACGACCCCGCCCGGCCGCTCCTCGACCATCCGATCAGCACTTTCTCACCGCTGCCGCGGATCGAGCTCAGCGCAGCCCAGGCGATGATCGAGGCGTCGAAAGCTCCGGCGACCGCGGCTGGCACTACAGACGCGGCAGACGCTACGGTGGAAGGCACGGCCGCGGCCCTCGCGAGCCATCTCGAGCGCCTGCCGATCGCCGAACAGATCTCGTACCCGGACTTCGCCAAACTCGACTTTCGGATCGCGCGAATCGTCGAGGCGCGGGCGGTCCCGGGCGCCGACAAGCTGCTCGAGCTCCTGCTCGACCTGGGCGGTGAGCGGCGAACGGTTTTCGCTGGGATCAAGTCGCACTACGACCCCAGCGCGCTCGAAGGCAGGCTGACGGTGGTGGTCGCGAACCTGGCGCCGCGCAAGATGCGCTTCGGCGTGTCCGAGGGGATGGTGCTCGCCGCCGGCGACGACGAGGCCGGGGTGTTCCTGCTCGCGCCCGACGCCGGAGCCGAGCCCGGCATGCGCGTCAAGTAGTCGAGTCGCTTCTGGTCCGGTCGCTTCGACGGGCTGCGGCGTGCGGCCATCCTCGATCCTCGACGGCTCGACATTTTCGTCGACTCACGATCGCCGCCACTACAATCTCGTCGCGTTCGTAGTCGCGGGCCTGGCTCCAATCGAGTCGAAAATCCGCCGAATTCGTTGGTCAAAGCGCGGTTTTCCACGAACTTGTCGTCTTGGTCCGGCTCTTGCTCTAGGGCACTTCGACCGCGTCTCGTACCCGAGTCGCGAACCAACCCACACAGGAGGCGCCCTTGAAAGACCACGTCCACCGACGCACCCGCGGATCCGGCGCCGTCATTCGCTGGGCCCCTCGCTGGGCCCTTCGCGGGGCGGTCGCCGCATGCTCTTTGCTGATCGCAACGCCCGCGCTCGCCCAGGAGGGCGTCGACTCGGGCGACACCGCTTGGCTCCTGACCGCCTCGGCGCTGGTGCTGCTGATGACTCCGGGACTCGCCTTCTTTTATGGCGGCCTGGTGCGGCGCAAGAACGTGCTGTCGATCCTGATGCAGTGCTTCTTCTGCATGGGGCTGATGACCGTGCTCTGGGTGCTGGTCGGATTCAGCCTGGCCTTCGGCTCCGACGCCCTCGGAGGCATCGTCGGTGGCCTCGACTATGCCTTCCTGCGCGGGGTCGGCTACGACGCATGGGGCAGCACTCGCGTGCCCGCCCAGCTGTTCATGATTTTCCAGGCGATGTTTGCGGTGATCACCCCGGCGCTGATGGTCGGCGCCTTCGCCGAGCGGATGAAGTTCTCGGCGATCTGCTGGTTCACCTCACTGTGGCTGCTCTTGGTGTACTGCCCGGTGGCCCATTGGGTGTGGGGCGGCGCTCAGGGATTCTTCGGACTCGGTAGCGACGGCGCGCTCGACTTCGCCGGCGGTACGGTCGTTCACATCAACGCCGGAATCGCCGCGCTGGTCGCCGCGATCCTGCTCGGACGTCGTCAGGGCTATCCCCACCAGACCTCGCCACCGCACAACCTGCCGTTCGCGGTTCTCGGCACCGGTCTGCTGTGGTTCGGTTGGTTCGGGTTCAACGCCGGCAGCGCGATCGCAGCCAACGGCTCGGCGGTGAACGCGTTCGTGGTCACCCACGTCGCAACCGCCGCCGCGGCGCTCACCTGGGCCACCCTCGACTGGATCCGCGAATCGAAGCCCACAGTCCTCGGTGTGATCACCGGCGCGGTCGCCGGGCTGGTCGCAATCACCCCAGCTTGCGGCGCGGTGAACGCCATGGGCGCGCTCGGTGTTGGCTGCGGAGCCTCGCTGTTCTCGTACTTCGCGGTCACCAAGCTCAAGGTCAAGCTCGGCTACGACGACTCGCTGGACGTCTTCGGCGTCCACGGCGTGGCCGGGATCTGGGGCGCTCTAGCCACCGGTCTCTGGGCTACCACCACGGTGTCCGGGAATGGCACCGACGGCCTCTTCTACGGCAACCCCGGCCAGGTCCTGATCCAGGCCAAGGCGGTGCTGTTCACGGTGGTCTGGTCCGGGGCGGTGTCGTTCGTGCTGCTCAAGATCATCGGCGCGGTCATCGGGCTGCGCGTCGAGAAGCACCAGGAACGCGTCGGCCTCGATCTGACCGAGCACCGCGAAGCGGCGTACACGCTGGTTGAATAGTCAGAAGCATACGAAGGGAGCGAGCGTGAAATACATCGTCGCGATCATCCAACCCGATCGTCTGAACGACGTCCTCGAGCGACTCGAGGAGAAGGAGATTCACCTGGTGACGGTGAGCCAGGTGATGGGACGCGGCCGCCAACGCGGCATTTCCGCGGTCTACCGCAGCCACAAGGAAGCGGGCAGCCTGCTGCGCAAAGTGCGAATCGAGGTCGCGGTCAACGACGACTATCTCGAGGCGGCGGTCAACGCCATCGTCGAAGGCGCCCAGTCGGGGCAGATCGGCGACGGTAAGATCTTCGTCATGGAGATGGCGGAGTGCATCCGCATCCGCACCCGCGAGACCGGATCCGTGGCGATCGGCTGAACGCGCGCCCAATCCACGGCTTCAGCCCGGCACCACCTCGTCCCCTTCTGGGTCCCTTCTGGGTCCCGTTTTGGTCCCTTCTGGGGGTAGCGGCCGAGCTTGGGCGGCCGACGAACGAGCGAGTACGACGGCGATCCGATCGCGCCCGAACGAAGAAGCCACGCCGCGCGCCGGGCTAGAGCGAAAGCTGGGACGGACTCATGCCGCCGCAGCCGTTCTGGCTCATCGGCCGGCCGCAGCCGCCGGTGTAGCAAACGTCGCCGCTGAAGCCCTTGGGGCCGATCTTGGCGATCCACTCCTCGGCGCTCTTGCGCACTTGGGCGACTCCCGCACCCTTCTCGGTGATCAAGTGGGCAGACAAGCCCCACACAGCTTTCGCCAGGTTGCACGGGCAGCAGCAGGTGTACATCGTGTTGTCGCTGCAACAGGGGGCCGGAATCGCTTCCAGGGCTTCCTTCTTGATCTGCTCTTGGGCCGGTGTCAGGCGGATCGAGCTGTCGTAGCCGATGTACTTGGCGGCCAGCGCTTGCAGGTCGCTCTTGCTCTCGC
>JAQBHE010000061.1:0-10245 GCA_032128015.1 Holophagae bacterium | reverse complement strand
GGTGTGCGCGCGGCGACCAAAGAACAGAAAGGACTCAAAAGGCTCGAACGAGCGCAGCCCAGGAAACGGCTGATCTACGGTTGCCGCGAGATCGAGCCCTACAAGCTGGCTCGAGATGTTGGCGCCCGAGCGGATGGGCTCCGAGCCACTGGTGCTAGGCCCGAGCGCCATTCTCGCCACTCCCCCGCAGCTGGGAGAGAAAGGGCTCGAGGTCTCCGAGCTCCGGCTCGCCGCCGCAGACGATGACGCCAGGAACGCCACGAAGCAGATCCGGATCGTCGAGCAGAATGGCCTTGGCACGCAGCGGCCTTTGCCGCTCCAGCCGTTCAGCGAAAAGGACATCGGGCAAACTCTGGGTCAGCCATTGGATCGGCGCGGTGTTGCGGAACAGCATCAGACCGTCGCAGGCTTGCAGCCGCTGTCGATGAGCCTCCGCTGCGGGCAGTCCCGCAGCCGAAGCCGGCTCGGGGAGGATCACGACGATCCCCTCGGCCGTGCTCATCTCGGCGCCCAGATGCTGCGCCGCCTCGCGATCCCGAGGCGTCGAGGGATCGCAGATCATGTACACCGCCGGTCGGCCATTGATCCCCGGTGCCGCCAGCGGCTGCCGGCTAGCCGGCAGCGGCGCGAGCAGGGCCAGGACCTCGTCGATCATTCGCCGCCGGCGACCGGTGAGCACGGTCGGCGCGAGATCGCCGGGGTCCTGCTCGGTCAGGCTGCCGATCAACGCCCGTTGCTGGTCGCTGACGCCGTGGCGCGCCTCGGCCGAAAGCCACACCACCCTCTCCTTGCCCAGCTCGCGCGCGAGCTTCGCCTGGCGTTCGACGATCGGCTCGAAAACGGCGCCCAGCAGATGGATCGCGCGCACCGCGGGCTCGAGCAACTTTACGATCGCGTCGTCGGAATAGAAGTCGTCCACTGGGCCGTCCGGCCGCACATCGTAGCCCTGGGCGGCGAGCTCACTGCGCAGCGCCTTGTGGGTGTCGCGAACGTCGTCGGCCGGGGTCGCCACGAAGATCGTCTCGGCCTGGCGGCGCATTGCCCGCAGCAGCGACGCCAGCGAGTGGGCGGTCTCCCGCATCCGTGCCCGGAAGCCGTCGGTGCCGGGTAGCAATTCGTCGTCGATGGCCTTGGCCGCATCGCGCTCGTAGAAGTCGACGTGCTGAGCCTCGGAAAAGAAACCGAGGTGGGAGTCATCTTCCCACGGCATCTTGATCACCTTGAGAAACCGAAACGCCTGACCGGTCTTGGTCGCGACCTTCATCTCCGCGGTCGACCCGAACTGCTGGACGAAGAGCTTGCGTTCTTTCGCGCACCATTCCGAAGTTTGGTAGCTGGGAGAGATGATGGCCAGGAAGGTCGCGGCGCCGGTGATCGCGTCTTCGATCTCCTGGGGCCAGTCGTGTCCCAGGCGGAGTCGCTTCTCGTCCTGCCAGAAGGTCACGCCGTGGCCGAGGCGCTCCGACAACTCTCGGCGCAAGTTGTCCTCGAAAGCCTCGATCCAAGCCCGGTCGTCGTGGTGCGCATAGCTCACGAAGACATCGTGAGTGTAGCGGGCGACGTAGGCCATGGCTGGATCCGGTGCTCGGGGGCTCGACACAGTATACGCCGACTGCCCGCTAGTCGTTCCCGTGGGTTTCTCGCAAGAAAGCCCGTCGGTGCCTGACGCGCATGCGATCGCCGTCGAAACTACTCAGACATTCGGAGACGGCTGCGATCAGCCGGCCGAGGCGTTCAGCCACCTCCAATCACCAGCATCTGGTTGCCGCCGCGCTGGAACTCGTAAGCCACCCGGCGCACCTCGCTCGCGATTCCTAGGCGATCGAGCTCCCACCTCGCCGCGTCGAGAACCGGCGACCAGTCGCCATTGGTATCGACCAGCGGGAAGACCCGAACCTCGCGCGCGGTCCGACAGAGCTCGACCAGCGAAGCGCGGTGAAAGCCGAGGTCGAGGTGCTCGGTGTAGAAGAACAGCAAGTGGGCGCACAGCGCGAGGTCGAAGCGCCGATCGGGGAACGGCAGGTGGGGGAGGCCGGCGGCGAGGTAGCGACCTTCCTTCCGGCCGACGGAATAGTCCCCGAGGAAAGCGCGCATCGCCGCCATCCTCGCCGCCCCGAGCTCGTCGACGGTGGCGAAGGCGTTCCAGACGAAACGGTGGCGCTCGCGGCGGGTCTGGCCGATGACGTCCTCGTAGGTCTCTTCGATCCGCCGTTCGATCGCTGACTTGCCGAAGCGGTAGAGGGGGTCGACCGAAACCACCTGGCCGCCGCGCCGGGTGTGCTCGGCATTGAAGCTCGCCGGTCCATCGGCGCAGCCGAGCAGGGATCCTTCGAGGTCCGCAGACGACAGCGCGAACATCGCGAGGTACTCCGCGTACGAGCGCCCCCAGGGAACGATCTCCCGGTAGTGGAAGGCCATCGCGGACCCCGGCCGGTTGCGGCTAGCCGGTCACCGGCGACGGAGCGATCACCCCGCGCTCACGCAGCCCGGCGATCTCTCGCTCATCGAGCCCGAGGAGCTCGCCGAGGATCGCGTCGTCGTCTTGGCCGAGGGCGGGCGCCGGGCGCGCGGGCATCGTCCAGCCGCTGAGCTTCCACGGCGCTGTGACCAGCTCGAGCGGTCCCAGCTCGGGGTGGGCGACTTCGACGAACGCCGATCGCGCTCGCAAATGAGGATCGGCGTAGAGATCGCGACCGTCGCGCGACGGCGCCACGGTCACCCCCGCGCGCTCGAGATGGGCGACCATCCAGTCGCGGTCGCGCTCGCGGGTCCACGCCCCTAAGATCGCGTCGAGCTCGGACTCGTTGCTCTTGCGCGCGCTGGCGGTCGCAAAGCGCGGGTCGCTCGTGAGCTCGGGTCTGGCGATCGCGCCACAGAGCGCCACGAACTCGGCGTCCGAATGAACCTCGATCGCGATCCAGCGGTCGACCCCCCAGGCCCGGTAGACGTTGTGGGGCGCGTAGCGCTCATGCCGGTTGCCGGCGCGCTCCGGGAGACGGCCGGTCATCTGATAGCCCAAGAGCACCTCGCCGAGCAACGAGGTCACTCCTTCGCACTGCGAATAGTCGATGAACTGGCCTTCTCCGGTGCGCCGCCGGTGATGGAGGGCGGCGACGATCGCGAAGGCGAACGCCACCGCGTTCATCAGGTCGACGTCACCGCCCGAGTGGCAAGGATGGTCGTCGGGATAGCCAGTGATGTGGGCGCCGCCGCCGATCCCCTGGTGGATCATCGCGTAGCCGAGGAGCTCGCGCTCCGGACCGACATGACCGCGACCTGATGAGGAGCCGACGATGATGTCTTCGCGCAGCTGGCGCAGGTCTTGGTAGCCGAGACCGAGCTTGCCCAACGCGCCGGGACGCATGTTGTCGGCGACCACATCGGATCGCGCCGCCAACCGGCGAGCGAGCGCGACGCCCTCGGGCTGGGCGAGGTCGAGGCTGAGGGCTCGCTTGTTCATGTTCACCGAGTTGAAGGCCATGCCCCGGTTCGGAGGCACCGACGACGGCTGCGCGTCGGCAAGCGGCCACACCACCGAGCGCCGGGTTAGGTCGCTGCGCTTGTGGCCTTCGACCTTGATCACTTCGGCGCCCAGGCTCCCGAGCAACATCCCGGCGTACGGACCGGCCCACACCCAGCAGAACTCGAGCACCCGCACGCCGGCGAGCGGCTGCTCCGTGCCTTTCGGGAGCGGCTGCTCCGTGCTCTTCGGCGCCGGCGCCGCGGCACCGCGCTTGGCTGGTGTCGCCTCTGTAAGCTCGATACGCACCGCCGCACCGTGCTCATCGAGCTGGGGCGCCGGTCGCGACACCCGAGGCGGCGACGCCGACATCTGGTAGGGCCAGCCCGGGTAGCGCAGTCCTCCCGCGCGCGAATGCTCGACATCGACGAAGTAACCGCGGGCCTCGTACTGCGCACTCGCGAGCACATCGCGGGCGTCGTTGATCGGTCCGATCGGAATCCCCCTCGCCCCCACCTCGCGATGGAGCGCATGCTTCTCCTGATCGAGCGCCCACTCCTCGATCTGCGGCGCGAACTCGAGAAGGTGGCGGGCTCGGTAGGTCATCGACAGCCACTCGTCGCCGGCACACCATGCTGGGTTGCCGAGAAGCTCGCGGAACACCGCGAAATGGTGGTCGTCGAAGGCATTCAGGATCACATAGCCGTCCCGCGTGCGCAGCCGCCCCATCGCCGGCGGCCGGTCGGGAACCCGCGACCAGGTCGTGCCGTGATAGCGATTGCCGGCGACGTTGGGAGCGACCAGCGCCAGCACCACTTCCTGGAGCGAGACGTCGACCATCCGCCCGGGGCCGTCAGCACCACGACCGGCTTCCCCGCCGCCGTCATCAGCGCGGCCGGCTTCGCTGCGGCTGCCGCAGCCGTAGACCGCAGCGAGGGTAGCGAGCGCCGCCACCGAACCGCCGTGGTACGCGACCTGACGGCCGCCGAGCTTGACCGGCGCCCGATCGACGTCGGCCGACCGCGTCGGCAGCAGGTTGCCGAGACCGCCGGCCTGGATCAACGTCAACTCGTCGCCGCCGAGATCGCGGCGGGGCCCGGTTCGCCCGTATGGAGTGATCGAGGTGTAGACGAGGCGCGGATTCGCCGCATGCAGCTCGTCCCACGACCAACCCCGCTCTTCGAGGAACGACCGTGGGTGGTTGTCGATCAGGACCTCGGCCCACTCGACGAGGCGCGCGAGCTCCGCGCGACCGTCCGCCGAGTCGAGATCGATGACGATCGCGCGCTTGCTGGTGTTGTTGTAGAGAAAGAGCGCGGAGGCTTCGGGGTCTTCTTCACCGTCGCCCGGAAACGGGCCTTCGCGCCGCGCAGGGTCGCCGCTCGGCGGCTCGACCTTGATCACTTCGGCCCCGAGATCGCCGAGCAGCTTGCCGCAATACGGCCCCGAGACCATCTCGGCGATCTCGAGCACCCGCAGACCGGCAAGCGCCGAGGGGGTTGAGCGGTTCATCGGAGTGGAAGGATAGCCGGTCGGGGCACGAGACTCCCAGCGGTTGGCGGAGCTCCTCCGGAGTCAGGACTCAAACACTCACGCGGGATACGCGCTACGCTGTTTCGCGAAGGATCGATCGTGAGAAAACTGACTCGCCATCGACGACGAGCTCCTGATCGAGGCACGAAAGATGGCTCTCGAAGAGAACACGACGGTCAGCCACCTCGTTCGAGAGTGCCTCTCCGAGCGCCTTCGCGAGCGCGACCGCAGGAGCACCGCGCAGGCCGCCATCCGGCGCAGCTTCGGGGAGATCCGGGTGCGGGTCGGACAACCGGATTGGACCCGCGAGGACCTGCATCAGTCATGAAGCTGCGGCGTTCGTCGACCAACGTCCTGGTCCACGAGGGCATCACTTTCACGGGCGGCAGAGCCCCGGGGCCGCAGTCCGGTCAGTGGTCGCCGGCGAGCCTCTTGTCGAGCTCGCCGCGCTCGAGCAACCGACCGCGCACAACCACCGCGTCGACGGTGCGCGAATTGGCGATTTCGACCGTCGGATCGGCGCGTAACAGCACCAGGTCCGCAACGAAACCCGGCTCGATCCGGCCGGTGTCCTTGCTCCCGAGAAAGCGAGCGGCGGTCACGGTGGCCGCTGCGATCGCTTCTCGGGTCGACAGACCGGCGGCCACCAGCTCTTCGAGCTCGTCGTGCAGCGACCTTCCTGCGACGACCACCGGGATTCCCACGTCTGTGCCCGCGAGCAGCGGCACCCCCGCCTTCTGAAAGGCCGCGGTGAGCTCCTGCAAGAACGGGAAGGTGCGCCGGAGCATCTGTACGAAGCGCTCCGGGTTATCGCGTTTGGTGTAGCCGTTGAGACCACGCTGCCACGAACGGACCATCACCTCCGGCATCGAGGCCACACCGGGTCGCGCCAGCGCCTCCTCGAGGTTGGTGACCTGACCCTCGATCTGATGGTACGCAGTCAGATTCGGGATCACATAGACTTGCGACTCCGTCACCCTCCGCGCGAGCTCGGCGATCTTCGCCGGGTCGAGCTGCAGGTCGAGCCGCCCGACGACATCCTCGGGAAGATCTTCCCGCTCGCCGCTCCGCCAGGTGAAGAAGCCGTAGACCACCTCCTCCATATGCGCAATGTGCTGGCCGGTCTCGAGCGCACCGTCGATCCCCACCGATCGCACCGCGTGGCCGATCACCGGCACCCGAGCAGCTTTCGCAACATTCATGATCGCGTAGTAGGCCTCTTTCGGAACCTGGTTGTAGACCTTGAGCATGTCGTAGCCGGCCGCGATCTGGTCGCGGGCCATGCGCTCGCCGGCCTCGGCGGTCATCGCGTCGTAGCCGCGAATGATCGGGCCCGAGGTGTATATCCGCGGCCCGAGCAGCTCGCCGCTCGCCACTTGCGCGCGCACCCCGAGCACCGCGGCTGAGCCCTCGAGATTGAGCACGGTGGTCACACCGTTCGCAAGGAACAGCGCAAACAGCCGATCGACGTCACGAAGCGACCTCGTGAGATGCACGTGCGTGTCGGCGAGACCGGGGATCACGAAGCGACCGCCTCCCGGAACGACCGTGGCCCCGCGGGGCACCTTGACGTCGGCGGTCGGGCCGACCTCCTCGATACGGTCGCCGCGAATGACGATCGACTGGCCGAGGCGCGGCGCCTCTCCGGCGAGAGACGGCAGCGAGACGTTCTGCAGCACCAGTACTTTGTCGGCCGCCCCGAGCACTCCAGCGACACCGAGCCCCAGCAGGACGGCGGAAAGGACGGTCCGAGCGGCGACGGATCTCAGAGGCGCGTGCATGCAACCTATACTTGCGGTGCATGCAAAGGTTGCAAGAGGCGCCGCAAGGCCATGAAGACAATGACCCTGAGAAACATCCCCGAAGAACTGGCGCGGGAGCTCACGCGGGAGAAAGCGCGCCGGGGCGAGTCGCTGAATCAGCTGGCGATCGACCTCCTGAAGCAGGCGTTAGGCATCGGTGACGAACGGCGCCGGAGCAACGGACTGGCCGAGCTGGCCGGTTCCTGGACCGCGGAGGACCTGGACGAGTTCGAACAGGCGATTGCGCCCTTCGAACAAGTCGACGAAGAGCTGTGGTCCCCAATCGCCTGGCGCTAGACACCTCGGCCTACAACCTCTTCCAAACGGGACATCCGAAGGCGGTTCGACGGATCGACCGGGAGGCCTGGGTCGGGATTCCGGCGATCACGATCGGCGAGCTCGATGCCGGCTTTCGACTCGGCAGCCGCTACGACTCGAATCGTGACCTCCTCGACCGCTTTCCGGCGAGCCCGGTCGTGGACCGGGTCGATGTCGATGACAAGGTGGCTCAGATCTACAGCCAGATCTTCGCTTCTCTCAGACGATCAGGGCGTCCCCTTCCGACCAACGATGTCTGGATCGCTGCTGTGCGGCCAGCGTCGGCGCCACGGTGCTGACCTTCGATCGCCACTTCTCCCTGGTGGACCGAGTGGGTGTCCTCGTCCTCGAGAGAGCCTGAAGACACAAACCCAAATGTCGGCGGTGGCCCGTCCGAAGGAGACTCTGGAAGATGGTTTATCCTCTCCAGGAACGCCGCTGCCCGCCGATGAACTGCCAACGAATCCAGGACCTCCGGCCGCTGGGAAACTCCCCAACATCAGGCACCGCCCGGGGTCCCCAGCTCGAGCCTTCGCGCCGCCGGTTTGCCATCGCCGGCGCGATCCTGCTGTCGCTCCTCACGGTCGCCGGCCTCGAAGCCCAGACGTCGCCGGTCCCAGACCTCCAGCTCGGCCGCAAGGTCTTCCGGCAAGCCTGCGTGGAGTGCCACGGCGCCAAGGGTCGCGGTGACGGGGCGAAGGCGAAGAAGCTCGGGTTTCACCCCCGCGACCTCACCTACGGAGTCTTCAAGTGTCAGTGCACTCCGACCGGAGAGCTGCCGACCGACGACGACCTCTTCCGCACCGTGACCAGCGGCCTGCTCGGTACGCCGATGGTCGGTCACGGCTCGACGCTCTCCGAGGACGAGCGTTGGGCGGTCGTGGGGTTCATCAAGACCCTGTCCCCGAGATTCGAATCCGGGAATCTCCCGCGGTGCCCGCCGCCGCCAAGCCCACCGCCGCCGTCGCCCGCGCTGGTGGCAGAAGGCAAGCAAATCTACCGGCTCATGGAATGTGCCCGATGTCACGGCGCCAGCGGGCGCGGCGATGGTCCGGCGGCTGCGAGCCTCCTCGACGACTGGGGCGAGCCGATCAAGCCCTACAACTTTCTGCTGCGCAAGGACTTCAAATGCGGTAGCGACGATCGAGACCTCTACCGAACGTTACGGACCGGACTCACCGGCACCCCGATGCCCTCCTATGAAGCGGCTCTGGCTTTCGCTCGCGACGACTTTACGCCCGAGGGGCTGGCGCTTCTGGCTGCCGCCCCGGAGCTCGCCGAGCTCGAGACCTATGTGACGTCGCTGCCCGACCGGGCTTCGTTTCAGGGCATGTCCTCGGAGGCGCACGACAAGATGATCGTCAGCCGGACCTATGCCTTGGTCCAGTTTCTCCGTTCCATGCTGGGCCGCTGACGGACGACTCCCTGCCGCCGGCTTGCCCACCCCTGCGCTCCATGGTGTCTATGAGGGGTCTATGATTGCCACCGACAGCTCCGGACTACCGCCCAGCGCCGACCACCCCCTCGCGGAGACCTGACTGATGACCGACCCGACCACTCCGCAGCGCGGTCTCTTCGCTTGGCTCGGCGAGCGCCTGCCGATCGAGGCGGCACGCGAGTTCGTGTCGCACAAGACAGTGCCGGTTCATCGCTACAGCGTCTTCTACTACCTCGGCGGCATGACCCTGTTCTTCTTCCTGGTCCAGGTGGCCACCGGCATTCTGTTGATGCTGTACTACCGACCCTCTTCCGAGGAGGCGTTCGAATCGGTCGAATTGATCATGACCCGGGTTCCTTTCGGTTGGCTGGTGCGCTCGATCCACTCCTGGTCGGCGAACCTGATGGTGTTCTTTGCCGTCGTCCACCTGGCGACCGTCTACTTCGTCAAGGCCTACCGCAAGCCGCGCGAGCTCACCTGGGTGAGCGGCACCTTGTTGCTGTTCTTGATCCTCGGCTTCGGCTTCTCCGGATACCTCCTGCCCTGGAACCGGCTCGCCTTCTTCGCCACCAAGGTGGGGACCGACATCCCAGGCGCGATTCCCTGGATCGGCGAATGGACCGTGCGTTTCTTGCGCGGCGGCGAGCGGGTCGGCGGCGGCACCCTGTCTCGGTTCTACGGCTGGCACGTGGCGATCCTGCCTGCCGCCACTACGGTCCTGCTCGGTCTGCACCTGCTGCTGGTGCAGGTGCTCGGGATGAGCGTGCCGCCCTGGATGCGCAAGAAGCGCGAGCTCCCGGCGATGAAGTTCCTTCCGCACTTCGCGCTCCGCGATCTGTTCGGGTGGACCGTGGCGTTGGGGGTGCTCGCCGCCCTCGCCGCGCTCTTTCCCTGGGAGCTGGGAGAGAAGGCCGATCCTTTCTCCCCGGCCTACGCGGGAATCCGGCCCGAGTGGTATTTCGTCTTCATGTTCGAGACCCTCAAGCTGGTGCCGGGAGGCGAGATCTTCGGCATCGAGTTCGAGGCGTTTCCGATTCTGGCCTTCGGCGCGCTCGGGATGGTGCTCATGATGGTCCCGTTCCTGGATCGCGAGAAGGCGAAGGAGAATCCGGTTTGGACATGGATCGGGGTGGTGGCGCTGCTCTACGTCGTGGGGTTCACCGCCTGGGGCTACCGTTCGATGGTGCCGGTCCTGGTGGTGCTGGCGACGGTCGTCCTGGTGTATCTGCTCGGTCTGGGGACGAGGCACGGAGTGTCGAAGTGAGCCGGGGCGAGATGAGCCGATCGGTGGCGATTCTCTGGGTCGTGGCGCTCGCGGCCGTCTGGGCTGTGGCGCCGGCGGCCGCCCAGCAAGAGCCGCAGTCCTCGTGCGTGACCTGCCACTCGGACCCCGACCTCTTCGAAGGCGCCGACCTGGAGATCGCCCACCAGGTCGCGGGCGGAGCCCACGCCGCCGCCGGCCTGTCCTGCCACGACTGCCACGGCGGCAACCCCGACCCGGCCCTGGCCGATGACATGTTCGCGTCGATGGACGAGGGTTTCGCCGCCCATCCGTATGTCGGTGCACCGGAGCGAGGCGAGATCCCGGCCTTCTGCGGACGCTGCCACTCCGACCCGGCGACCATGAGGCGCCACGCCCCCGATCTGCGCACCGACCAGGAGCAGGAGTACTGGAGCAGCCACCACGGGGAGCA
>JAQBHE010000060.1:0-8084 GCA_032128015.1 Holophagae bacterium | reverse complement strand
GGCGCAGCAACAGGTCGCGCTCCCCGGCGTCGAGGCTCATCCAGTCGGCGCGCTCGCGCGAGTAGTCGATCGCCGAAGCGGTCCAAGCCCGCTCCTGGGAGGCGCGAAACAGGCGCATTGGTAACGAGTCGAAGTCCATCGGCATCGGTTATCCTCGCGGAGACATACCGTAGCGTTTCGGAGTCGCGGCGGCAACCCACCCCGCTGGGACCGGCTTCTTCTAGATCTACCGCGACGGCTGTTCGGAGGCGTAGTGGTCGATCGCAAAGGGCTCAAACGTCAGTACAAGGAGAGCCGGCAGCCGATCGGTGTGTTTCGGATCCGCAACACCAGGAACGGTCGCTCGTTGGTCGCCGCGAGCGTGAACCTCCCGGCAATCTTCAACCGCATGCGAATGCAGCTCAACTCCGGCAGCGCGCTCACCTACCCAGAGCTCCAGCGAGACTGGAAGCAGTTCGGCGCCGACGCCTTCGAGTTCGAAGTGCTCGAGGAGCTCGAGCCACCGGACTCCCCGACCTGGGATCCGGCGCCAGATCTCGCGGCCCTCGAGGCGCTGTGGCTGGAAGAGCTCGCACCCTACGAGGAGCGCGGCTACAACCGCCGCCCGAAGGGCAACTCCGTTGGCTAGGGATCCGACGCCCGGCGCTCGCCCTGAGCGGCCGCAGGCCGGCTCGTCCCCCTGGGCCCTGGCGCGTGACCCGCTGGTGATGCTGGTCATGCTGACCGTGGCTGGCCTGGCCATGCTGCGTCAATGGTCACCGGCGGGCCTCTTCTTCGACCGCCTGCACGACCTGCCACTGGTCGGTCTGTGTGGTCTGCTTCTGGTCGTCCGCGCCCGGTCCGCTTCCGACCGCCGCGAGCGAGCCTTCTGGGGGTGGCTCGCCGGCGGATTCGGGTGTTGGCTCGGAGTCCGATTGTTCCAGCTGACCCCCGGTTCGCCGCTATACGACGATCCGGCGCTCGGCTTCTTCCAAGACTCGCTGTACCTGGTCTTCTACCTCTGCTGGCTGGTGGCGCTCCAGCTGCGGGCGGAAGTCGACGCGACCGGCCTGGAGAGTCATCGGCTCAGGCTCGTACGTTCGCTTGCGGGCGCGGTTGTCGCCACCTCGATGCTCTGCTATTTCGTAGTCGTTCCCGGCGTGTTCGCGGTGCCCGGATACCTCACGAATGCACCGTCTTTTCTGCTCTATTCGTTCCTCGACGTCTACCTCGCGGGACTGGCGTTCTGGAGGTGGCGGCGCGCTCCGGACCGCGCTTGGAGGATCACTCTCGGCCTGCTCCTGGCAACCACACTGTTGTGGCTATGGAGCGATGGCTCCGCCGCACTGGTAATCCTTGGAGTCCTCCCCGAGTCGCTCACCGCTCGGCCGATGCTGGCGCTGTTCCAGCTCGATTTCATCGCTGTCGCCGCCGCCTCGCGGGTGTTCGCGCATCCCGAGTTGTGGGCGACCGGCGGCTCAGCAGTGAGCCGGCTCTCGGCACGGCCGTGGGCCCTCCGCATCCCCGGTGGACCGCTGGTCACCTACATCGCCGCGGTCCCTCTGGTCCACCTTGCGCTGTCGATCGGCAATCTGGTGGATCCTGCGACTCGCCGGCCGCGCGAATTGCTGCTGCTGGTCGCGCTCTCCGCGCTCGCCGGTCTCGCCGCACTCTACGAGGTCCTGCTGCGCGCGGAAAACCGCCGGCTCGCCGAAGAGGCGCAGAGGCGCCAGCGCCGAGCGCAGCGTCTCGAGGCCCTGGGACAGCTTGCCGCGGGGATCGCCCACGACTTCAACAACATGCTCACCGTGGTACGCGTCGGCGCCGAACTGTTGCGTGACGAGATTGCGGCCGAGGATCCGGCGCAGGAGACGGTTCGCCAGATCGACGAGGCCAGCCAGCGCGGCGCCGAGCTGGTTCGACGCCTGCTCGCCTTCGAGCACCGCGACAGTTCGCCGAAGGCCAAGGTCGACCTGAACGCGCTGGTCAGCGAGCTGACCCAGACCCTCAGACGATTGCTCCCCGAGACCATCCTGCTCGAGGTTGAGGCGACCCCGATCGAGAGTCGGGTGAACGCCACTCCGGCAGCGGTCGAACAGATCGTGCTCAACCTGGTCACCAACGCCCGCGACGCCATGCCGGGGGGCGGCACGCTGCGCCTCGAGACTCGCCCGGTGGAGTTGAGCCAAGAGCGTTGCACCGAGCAGGGGTGGGGAACGCCCGGCGAGTACGCCCAGCTCACGGTCTCCGACAGCGGCGATGGGATGACCGCCGAGGTCCTCGAGAGGCTCTTTGACCCGTTCTTCACGACCAAGGGTCCCGACCTCGGCACCGGGCTGGGGATGGCGATGGTCGCGGACCTTGCCCGGCTGGCGCGGGGGTTCGTCCATGTCCAGAGCGCGCCGGGAATGGGTGCCGCGATCAGCGTGATCCTGCCGCTGGCCGGCATCGAGAGCGGCGAGATCGAGGAGGCTGACCTCGAGCCCGAGCCCGAGCCCGAGCCCGCGATCGCGGAGGCCACGGTGCTGGTGGTCGAAGACGAGGAGGCGATCCGAAAGATCGCATCCCGCGCACTCTCCGCCCGCGGCCACCGAGTACTCACCGCCGCCGACGGACGCGAGGGTCTCGAGGTCTTCCGCAAACACGCCGATGAGATCGCCCTGGTGATCAGCGATGTCGTGATGCCGCACATGACCGGGCCCCAGCTCTACCAAGCGATCGCCGAGATCTCACCGCGCCCGTTCGTGTTCATGACCGGCTACTCACGGCTCGAGGCGCTGGCCGAGATCGGCCGAGAGGTGCCTTGCTTGCTCAAGCCCTGGTCGATACCCGACCTGATCAAAGAAGTCGAGTCGGCGCTCGCCACAGCGAAGGTCGCTGTGCCGACACGAAAGTGACCGGCACCACGCGTCCGTCGCCTGAGCCAACAGGGATCTTGTCGCCGACCACCGGAGCACGCCATGGCCTACGATGACCGTCTCGCCGAACGAGTTCGAATCGCGCTCTCGGAGCACGGCGACTTCGAAGAGAGGAAGATGTTCGGCGGCCTCGCATTCCTGTTGGGTGGCCATATGTGCTGCGGCGTGGTCGGCGACGAGCTCATGCTCCGGGTCGGGCCTGATCGCTATCAAGACGTGCTGTCGAGACCCCACGTGCGCGAAATGGACTTCACCGGCCGCCCACTCACCGGCATGGTCTACGTGGGAAAACCCGGATTGCAAAGAGCGGCCAGCCTTCGCGGTTGGATTGGCGCGGCGGCCGCCTTTGTCCGTGAACTGCCCCCGAAACGCGTGTCACGCCCGAAGCAGCTCACCGGCCGGAAAGGAAGCCGGTGAGGTCGGCGACCGAACACGGCGAACGTCCGGGCGTGCTGGTGCCGGCGTTGATGCTCGCCCTCTTCGCCACGATTCTCGGCGCCTCCGACTGGCCGCAGCTGTTGGGGCCGAACCGAGACGGGGTCATTCCGGGAGACCCGATCGAGGCTTGGCCGAGCTCGGGCCCGAGGTTGGCCTGGTCACAACCGATTGGCGCCGGCTTCGCCGGCCCAGCGGTTGCCGGCGGACGGGTGCTGTTGTTCCACCGCATCGGAGCCGAGGAGATCCTGCAGGCTTTCGATCACGAGACCGGCAAGACCCTGTGGCGATCGGCCGCCGCGACTGGCTATCGCGACGATTTCGGTTTCGATGAAGGGCCACGCGCGGTCCCGGTGATCGCGGACGGCGAGGTGTTCACGGTCGGCGCCGAAGGAACGCTCTCCGCCTGGAGCCTGGCCGATGGCTCGCGGAAATGGCGCCGCGACACCCGCGCCGATTTCGGCGCGCCCAAGGGGTTCTTCGGTGTCGCCGCCTCGCCGATCGTAATCGACCGCAACGTGCTCCTGAACGTCGGGGGCAAGAACGCCGGCATCGTCGCCTTCGATCGCGTTTCCGGAAATACGGTCTGGCAGGCCACCGACGACGAACAGAGCTACTCGTCGCCGACCCTTGCCGAAATCGGAGGGAAACCAGCGGCGCTGTTCTTCACCCGCGAGGGACTGTTGGCGATCGATCCGGCCACCGGAGAAGTGATCTGCCGGTTCGCGCACAAGACACGCATCCGTTCCTCGGTCAATGCCGCAACGCCGCTGGCGGTCGGCAACCGAGTCTTCCTCTCCGCCGAGTACGGTGCCGGCGCGGTGACCCTCGAGCTGCCGTCGCGTCGCGGCGCCACCCCCGAGGTGGTGTGGACCAACGGCAACGCACTCAACAATCACTATGCGACAAGCGTTCATCGAAACGGAGTGCTCTACGGATTCCACGGTCGTCAGGAAGGCAGCCCCGCCTTGCGCGCGGTCGCGTTCGACTCCGGAAAGATCCTGTGGAGTGAGGAACGGTTTGGCGCCGGCTCGATCCTGCGCAGCGGCGACCGACTACTGGTGTTGACCGAAGACGGCGAGCTGTTGCTCGCCGAGGCGAGCCCAGACCGTTTCAAGCCGCTGGCCCGATCCCGGATCCTCGACGGGGTCGTGCGCGCCTATCCGGCGGCCGCCGGTGGACGGCTGTTCGCGCGCGGGCCGAAGAAGCTGGTGGCGGTCGAGCTCACTCGCTGAGTGCGAGTGGGACCCGTCCGCGGGCCCGGGGAACGCGCCTAACGCAACTCGAGCGAGTCGACCACCGCCCGCTGGACCTCGTCCAGGTCTTGGTTGCGGGTGCGCAGCTCGACTCCCAGATCGCGACCGCGGTGGGGCACGACGAACGCCAAGGTCGGCACGTAGAACGGTCCGTCGTAGTGCAAGTAGCGATAGACCGCGCCCTTGGTCTCTTGGCGAACCGCCGGGTCCCGACCCCACAAGCCCCGCTTGCGGGCTCCCTCGGGTTCGACCAGCGTGATCCGCATCGGGGTGGCCACCGCGTCCTGGAAGATCACCGACCCGCGCTCGAAACGCGGCGTCCAGAGATCGGGGTGGCGGATCGAGAATCCGAGCTCGGCACTGGTGTAGGTGCTCCAACTCACTTCGTCCGGCAGTAGCGGCGGCGACACTCGGGACTCGCAACTGAACGCCCCGAGGAGCGACGCGCCGAGTGCGACGAGGACCGTCAGGCGAGCGCATGCGCGCAGAGAGTGGCTTCGGGTTCCGGAAGGCGTGTTCATCGTCTTCTCCTCGTAGTGTACTTGGCGCTACAAAGTTAATCTCGTGGTCGGGTCGGGACTCCAGAAGGAACAGGGCCGACGGCCCCTCAGCCTGCAGCGGCAGCCGCGCGCGACGCGGCGATGATCGCTTCCATGTGACCGAGGTAGCGTTCGAGCGCCGCGCGACCTTTCGCGGTGAGCGAGTACTCGGTCAACGGCGTGCGGTCTGAGAACGACTTGGCGCAGCGCAGGTAGCCCGCTTCTTCGAGCTTGCGGGCGTGAACACTCAGATTGCCATCGCTCAGGCCGAGCAGGCCCTTGAGGTCTGAAAAGCTCATTCGATCGGCTGCCGCCAGAGCGCTCACGATCGCCAGCCGGCTCCGCTGGTGGATCAGCTCATCGAGGCGTTCGGCGCGAGGTCGCCGCGCCGTCGGCGCCGCGGTGAGCGCTGCCGCGGGCCTTCGGCGAGCGGCCTTGCGGGCGGTCGATTCAGCCACCGTTGCGCCTCCAGATCAGGGCGCCGAACACCAGGTGCAGTCCCCCAAAACCGGCGCCGAGGAAAACATCGCCCCAACCCGGCGGCAGGCACAGGACGATCGTGCCGAGAACCAGGAAGCACGCGCCCATCGCCGGAATCGCGGGCACCGAGAACACTCCGGCCGACAGCACCCCGGCACCATAGTGCAGCAACCAAAGCCCCGGCAGCAGCTCGACCTGGCCGGCCGAGAACAACGGCACGGTCAGCAGCGCGGCGACGCCCGCTGCCGGCGTCAGGCTGAACACGAATCGCCGGCCAATCCCCCGCGTCATCGGTGACCCCAGCCGCCGCGCCTTGGCGACGATGAATCCAGCGTCGACCACGAGACCGACTACCGCTGCACTCAGCCACACCGAGATCCAGCCGATGTCGGTCGTCTGCCGGCTGGCAATCCAGGCGGCCAGCGCTCCGACAATGCCGATCGCCACTCCGCCCTTGCCGGAGACGGCGGTGAATCGGCCCGAACGGTCCATGGTCTCGCGGATCAGCGCCAGGTCGCTGGCTGCCCGCGTATGCAGACCCACGGGATCGGACGAAGGGCTCATGGCGGCATGATGACCCGCCAACTCCATGATGTCAAGTACTCTGTATCGTGAAGTACTATTACGCGCCTTCCGCGCATCGAGTGGGAGCGTGCGCCGTAGGCATCGTCGCACCGCTTCAAGCGAGACGTCGAGGCCCATTGCCGGCCGATCGGACCGAAGCCGCCTTGTCCCTTCTGGGTTGCGCCCGGCTTTGGGCACAACAACGCTTGGGCGGCCGGGTGAGGAGTTGTTGGGGCGTGCGCCAGCGCTTCGAATAGGCCTCTTGTCGAGCGGGCCTGGGTATGTTCTCCCGTTCGTGGGGCGATAGAGATCGCCGGCGTTGCCGTTCGTTCGTCGGCCGCCCAAGGTGTACGGCCTCGGGACATCGGTAACAGTTTGGCCTCGGGACATAGGTAACACATTGGCGATGGCAGAGCATGGGCCGAGGAGGTCGAAGCGATGCCATGGCAGGAGACCAGTGTGCTGGAGGAACGAGTTCGTTTCGTGGTGGAGGCATTGAAGAAGCAGGGGTCGATGACGTCGTTGTGCGGTCGCTACGGGATCAGCCGGAAGACGGGGTACAAGTGGGTGAAGCGTTGGCGCAGCGAGGGTGGTTTGTCGGGGCTGAGGGAGGAGTCGCGTCGTCCGAAACGGAGCCCGAATCAGATGGCGCCGAGGGTGGAAGACGCGGTGTTGGCGCTTCGAGTGAAGCGAGGTTGGGGAGCGCGAAAGCTGCAGGCCCTGTTGAGACAGGAAGGGATCGAGGTGAGCCGTTCAGCGGTGAGTCGGGCGCTTAAGAGGCGAGGTGCGATCCGCAAGGAGGAAGTCCATCGTCCCGCGCTGCAGCGATTCGAGCGTAGCGAGCCGAACGAGCTGCTGCAGATGGACTTCAAGGGGCAGCTTGAACTCGCCGATGGCGGCGAGTGTTACCCGTTGAGTGTGCTCGACGATCACAGTCGGTACGGGCTCGGGCTGGTGGCCCTCAAGAGCCAAGAGGGTGCCGGAGTGCAGCGGTCATTGACGGTCTGTTTCGAGCGCTACGGGGTGCCGTGGGAGATGCTGGTGGATCACGGAACTCCTTGGTGGAGCAGCACAAACGGGCATGGGCTGACCCAGCTGGGGGTATTCCTGATCAAGCAGGGGATCTGCCTGCGGTACTCGGGAGTGCGTCATCCACAGACCCAGGGCAAGGTCGAGCGCTTCCACCGAACGCTGTTGGCCTGGCTGCGTTTTCACGGGATGCCGACGACCCTGATGGGCTTCCAGCGGGCGTTCTCGGAGTTCCTGATCGAGTACAACGAGATCAGGCCGCACGAAGCTCTTGGGCTGGTGCCACCGATTCAGCGGTACCGGCCCAGCGCCAAGGTCTACCAGCCCAATCCACCCGAATGGGAGTACCCCGAAGGCGCTGAGATCAAGAGGCTCTCGGGCGCGGGCAACCTCTACCTGGGGAAGAGCTATTTCGTGTGTCACGCCTTGGCCAACGAGCGGGTCAGGGTCGAGCACTTCGAGGATCGTGTGCTCGTCAGCTACCGCCACATGTCGATCCGAGAGATCAACCGCACCACCGGCCGCACCCAATCGATCCTCGAGCCCTACGGGCCGACCGGCCACGGCCCCTGAGCCCCCTGTCAGCCCCCTCCTGGCTCGCCGAGGACGGACCAGGGGGGGGCTGATTCCCAAAGCCGCCTCAGCCCCCGAAAGAGGGGGCTCGCCGGACCGCTCCACCAACGAATAGTGTTACCTATGTCCCGAGGCCAAACTGTTACCTATGTCCTGAAGCTGGACACCAAGGTCGGCCGATACGTTCGGAAGGGTGCTATCCGGCGACTTCTCAGGCGAGATCCAGGAACGCAACGACCCTCGAGAACGCCGCTTCGCCGCCCTTGAACTTCCACGGGAAACAGCCGAGGACCAGGCGCCGGTTCTGGATC
>JAQBHE010000059.1:0-3610 GCA_032128015.1 Holophagae bacterium | reverse complement strand
TCGGCCGCCTGAAGTCGGCCGCTACCCTCAGAACCCGATCGAGGGTCGCCCCGCTTCAGAACAGCAGGTGCGCCGCCAGCGCCGCCACCGGCACCGTGATCAACGTCCGCACCAGGAATACCCCAACCAGGTCGAGCAAGCTCAACGGCAGTCCCGAGCGCAGGATCACCACCCCGACCTCCGAGAGATAGACCACCTGATTGACGCAGGTGCAGGCGATCACGAAGCGGGTCAGGTCGCTTGGGATGGCGCGGCCGAGGACCACCGGCAAGAACTGGTCGGCGAAGCCCACCACCATCGTCGGCGCGGCCGCTGCGGCATCGGGAATCCCGAGCGCCCAGAGCAGCGGCAGGAACGGCGCTCCGAGCCAACGAAAAAGCGGCGTGGTCTCCGCGACGACGATCGCCAAGGTGCCGATGACCGCGACCATCGGCAACAACCCTAGCCAAATGTCGACGACCAGCAGGGTCGAGCGACGCAGCACCTCGCCGAGTGGCGGGCTATCCGCGGCGCGGTGCAGCGCGTCGCCGAACGCCGACCGCCGAGCACCGTCGTCGTGGGTCGCCGCGCGGACCCGCGGCGGCAGCGAGCGGACTCGGCCGTCGGCGTAGCAGTCCGGCTTCCCACGCAGCGGCGGCAGCTGGGGCGAGACGACTGCGGCGAGCAGGCCCGCAGCCACCACCGTCAGGTAGAACGGCACGAAGCGGTCGCCGAGGCCGACGAAGTCGATGATCACGTAGGCGAACGCGATCGACACCACCGAGAAGTTGGTGGCGATCACCGCCGCTTCGCGCTGGGTGTAGAAGCCACGCTGGTACTGGCCGGCAGTGATCAGCACGCCGACCGAAGCCGCGCCCAACCACGAGGCGAGAGCGTCGACCGCCGAGCGTCCCGGCAGGCCGAACAGCGGTCGGAAGAAAGGCGAGACGAAGCCGCCGACCAGCTCCATCAACCCGAAATCGGTCAGGCAAGGCAGCACGAAGGACGCGGCAAAGAAGATCAGGAACACTACCGGCAAGAGATCGCGCAGAATCACGCCCCCGGTGGCGTCGCCGATCAGCCACGCCGGACCGACCTGGACGACCACCAGAATCGCGACCACCGCGCCGACGACCCGCAGCAGGGTCACCGGCCAGCCGGGCCGCAGGATCGGCTCCAGGGCTTTGGAGAGCGGTTCCGATGAACGCGGCAGCGAGCTCGCGGCAACGGACAAGATCGCCGACAACGCGATCACTCCAGCGACGAGCGACGGCAGCGCGGTCCCGATCGCCGCGCGGGCCGCGTCCACCGCATGGCCGAGGACGATGCTGACCTTGCCATGGTAGGGCACCGGGATCAGCAGCAAGCCGGCGCCGATCGCCGAGGGCACCAAGAAACGCAGCCACACCCGGACACCGTGTGACTCTCGACGGACCGATTCGCTTGCCATGAGCGCGCAGTCTCGTCTGCATCGTCAACGGGGTCAAGCCACCAGCGCCCGCATCCAGGCGCGGGCGGTGAAGACTGGCGAGTGAGCTAAGCTGGCCGAGCCCAACCAGCTACGGGACCCAAAGCCCATCTCATGACCGTCAGCGACCGCGCCTCGACCGCCTGCGCTGTCCTGCTCTTGCTCGCAGGCTCGCCAGCTGGCGGCACGCCAGCCGCTGGCGGCGCCCTTCAATCCAGCGCCGCGGTCCGCGCCCGCGATCTCGGGGTGCCGTTCGAAGGCGTGCCGGGACCGCTCAATGCGATCACCGATGTCGCAGGAATCACCGTCGGCCACACCACTCTGATCGAGGGCGACGCGGTGCGCACCGGGGTCACCGCCGTCCTCCCGCGCGGCGAGCGCACCCTGTCCGACCCGGTGTTCGCGGGCTGGTTCTCGCTCAACGGCAACGGCGAGATGACCGGCACGACCTGGGTCGACGAGTCTGGGTTCCTCGAGGGTCCAGTGGTGATCACCAACACCCACAGCGTCGGCGTCGCCCGCGACGCGGTGATCTCGTGGCGAGTGGCCCAGGGAGACCCCGACGCCTCCGGCTACTGGTGGTCGCTGCCGGTGGTCGCCGAGACCTGGGACGGTTTTCTCAACGACACCAACGGCTTTCACGTCAAGGCCGAACACGTCCACTCCGCGCTCACGAGCGCGCGCCCGGGAGCGGTCACCGAGGGCAACGTCGGCGGCGGCACCGGGATGATCTGTTACGAGCTCAAAGGGGGAATCGGAACTTCGTCGCGCCGACTCGAGGCTGCGGGCGCGCACTACACGCTGGGGGTGCTGGTACAGGCCAACTTCGGCCTGCGCGATCAGCTGCTGATCGCCGGCGTGCCGGTGGGCAAGTCACTCCCCGACCACCGAGTGTGGAGCCAGGAGACCGGGTCGATCATCGTCGTCGTTGCCACCGACGCGCCGCTGCTCCCCCACCAGCTCGAGCGTCTGGCGCGCAGAGTACCGCTGGGGCTCGCTCGCACCGGTTCGGTGTCGGGCAACGGCTCGGGCGACATCTTCATCGCTTTTTCGACCGCCAACCCCGGCGCCTCGCGCGCCTCGGGAACGGTCGATCTGACGATGCTCCCCAACGACTTGATGGGCTCGTTGTTCGAGGCGACGGTCTACGCCACCGAGGAAGCGATCGTCAACGCCCTGGTCGCCGCCCGCGACATGACCGGCAGGAGCGGTACCGTCCACGCTCTCCATCACGAGCGGCTGCGCGAGCTGTTGCGCAAGTACGGCCGGTTGGTCGAGTGAGCTGGCTCCGGGAGTGGGGATACCAGCCACGCATCAGCTGTTGCTGGCAGGTTCCGACACCAGATCGCAAGGACGTCCGCCGGTGACCGTGCACAGCTGACCAAAGGTCATCGGCACACCGCTCGCATCGGTACCGGCCGCCGGGTAGATCGTCGCGTAACCGGCCAATCCGTGGTCGATCACGATCTCGATTCCGGTGATCCCGAACGGACAAACGCCCCCGGGACGAAAGCCGGTGGCCGCCTCGGTTTCGTCAGCAGTCGCCATCCGGGTTCTCACGCCGAGCGCGTCCTTGAGCTTCTTGTTGTCGAGCCGGGTGTCGCCACGGCACACCGCGAGGTAGTAGCGGTCGTCCTTGCCCTTGAGCAAGATCGACTTGGCGATCTGAGCGACCGCAACCCCGATTCGCGCCGCCGCCATCTGTGAGGTCGGGGTACTTCCGGGCTCAAATTCGAGGGCCTCGAGCCCGTGACGCGCCAGAATCTCTGCGACCTTCTCGGGAATCACCTGCCAAGGTTAACGGAGTGGGTGGCGGTCCAGGCGTTTCGCGAAACCACACCGTCGAGGCGACGTAGTCTTTGTTCGAGTGGCCTATGGCCTCCGCCTCATACCGATGGAGAACTCGATGCCCAACATGTCCAGCATCAAGACCGCGATCTTCGCGCTGCTATCCGCACCGCTGTGGCTCATCGCCGCTGCCGGCGCCGCCCAAGACGCCTCAGGCCCTTGGGAGCTCGCGGCGGCCCGCCTCGAGGAGCGACGGGCCTCGCTGATCGAGTTTCGCCGCGACCTCCATCGTCACCCGGAAGTCTCGGGTGCCGAAGAGCGGACCGCCCGGCGCGTTGCCGAGCACCTGCGCGCGCTGGGAATCGAGGTCCGCAC
>JAQBHE010000058.1:0-3667 GCA_032128015.1 Holophagae bacterium | reverse complement strand
CGAGCGTGCGAGCGTTCTTCGACGATCCCGCGAACCGGGAGCGCTTCGAGAAGCTGGAGTCGCAGGGCGTGTCGATGGTTGCCGAGCCGGTCGAGGAGACCGGAGCGCAGCTGCTTCAGGGTCTCACCGTCGTGCTCACCGGCACCCTCGGACAGATGACCCGCCGCGAAGCCCAGCAGCTCCTCGAGGGTCTCGGCGCGAGGGTCAGCGGATCGGTGTCGGCGAAGACCGACATCGTGGTCGCTGGCGAAGCTGCCGGCAGCAAGCTCGAGAAGGCGAACGAGCTCGGAGTACGTGTGGAAGACGAGGCCTGGCTGCTCGGCCTGCGTTGAACTCGGCCAGCGCCGAGCTACGAATCTTGGCCCCCGCGAGCTCAGCGCGGTGGTTTGGCCGAAGCCGGAGCTTCGGGATAGTCGCTTGCCCGCAGCGACACTCGGATCGCTTCGCGATCGTTGCGGGTTACCAGGTGGCCGTTGGCATAGGCGGGGTGAACCCAGTTCACCCCGGCGTCGTTGAACCGCTGCGGTCCGTAGCCGGCGCGGCTGGTGGGCTCGATCAGCTGGGTACGGTCGATCTCGACGAAGCGGTCGCGCTCGAAGCGCGCGAGCAGCAGCTCGCCCTGGTCGTTGTTGACCAGCCAGCGGCGGCCGCCGCGGCCCGAGGCGGAGCCGTCGCCCGAGGCCGTCAGCTCGACGGCGAAGGCGGTGCCCCAGCGACCCTGGCGCGTCATCGTCGTGTCGCTCCACAGGCGCTTGCCGTCGGCAGCGTCCAACGCGCGCAGCTCGCCGTAGCTGTCGACCCCGTACACGGTGTCGCGGTCGAAGACCGGAGTGGTGATCAACGAGTGCAGGGCAGCGGTCGCATCGGGCATCTCGTTGCGGCCGGAGACCCGCCACATCTCCTTGACCGTGGGCGCGTCGCGGCCGAGCTCGAGCATCAACGAGCCGTGGTAGAACTGGGTGAAGAACAGCCGGTCACCGCTGATGACCGGGGTCGCCACGGTCATCCCCATGCCGACCTCCCACGCCACCTCCCAGTAGACCTTTCCGGTCTCGGGGTCGAGAGCGCTCACCGCCTTGGGGTGCCAGACGATCAACTGGCGCACGCCGCCGGCGTCGATGATGATCGGTTGGGCGTAGCCCATCTCCCAGTTCGACGACAGCGCGCGCCAGACCTCCTTGCCGGTGCGCTTGTCGAAAGCCATCACCTTGCCGTCGGGCTCGGCGCCGGCGATTGCGATCAGCAGGTTTCCCTCGACGATCGGGGCGCTCGCGATCCCCCACACCGGGACCGAGGTACCGTACTCGGCGACGGTGTCGTGGTGCCAGACCGGTTTTCCCGAGGCGACGTCGAGGGCGGTCAGTTGGCCGACCGCTCCGACCACGAACACCAGACCGCCGTCGACCGTGGGAGTCGCCCGCGGCCCGGTCGCGTACGATGCTTGGAGAGCGCCGTAGCCCGCCGGCCACTGGTGATGCCACAGCGGTTTGCCGCTCTGCTCATCGAGCACCAGCAGGCGCTCGACCCCTTCCATCCGAGTCGATGCTGAGTCGGGCTGAAAGTCGAGGACGAACACCCGACCGTCGGCGACCGCCGGCCCAGCGAAACCGCTGCCGACCGGCGTGCGCCAGGCTACCTGGAGTCCGGTCTCGGGGAAGCGCTCGACGATCCCGGTCTCGCCGAAGCGGCCGAGGCGGTCAGCGCCGCGCCACTGCGGCCAATCCTCCGCCGCGGCAGGAGCGAGCGTGGTGGCGAACGCCGCGGCGAACGCCGCGAACAACGTCAAGAGCAGCAGCGGACGGGATGGAGCGTGGCGCGGCGAAGGGCGAGAGTCCGAGGTGCGAGAACCCATGGTGCGAGTCCTTCAGGCGTATGCCGGGGCGACGGTCAGGGTCATCTGTCGGGTGAGCTCGAGGAGTCCGGCCTCGCCGAGCTCGCGGCCGTAGCCAGATCCTTTGACGCCACCAAAGGGTATCCGGAAGTCGGAATGGAGGGGTTGATTGATCGAGCAAGCTCCGACCTCGAGAGCCTCGGCCACTCGCCGAGCCCGTGCGACATCGGCGGAGTAGACGGTCGCGCCCAGCCCGTAGTCGGTGTGGTTTGCCAGGCGCACCGCATCCTGTTCATCCCGCGCGACGAGTACCGACAGGACAGGCCCGAACACCTCTTCGCGGGCCGCCGGATGCTCGGGGTCGACCCCGGTTAGCAGGGTGGGCAGGAAGAACGCTCCGCGTTCGGCAAGCGGCGACGAGCCGCCGGCGATCAAGCGCGCTCCGAGGGCGACGCTCTCGGCTACCTGACGCTGGACCCGCGCGCGCTGGGAGAGCGAGGCCAACGGACCGAGCTGGGTGGCCTCGTCAAGTGGGTGGCCGATTCGGATGCCGGAGATCGCGTCGATCAACGCTTCTTCGAAGCGGCGGCGCTGCGATTCGACGACGATGCAGCGTTTCGGCGCGGTGCAGCTCTGGCCGCAGTTGCGCAAGCGCGCGGCTGCGGTGAGCCGGGCCGCGCGCTCGACATCGGCGTCCTCGAGCACCACGACCGCGTCGTTGCCGCCGAGCTCGAGCACGGTCTTCTTGATCGCGGCGCCCGCGCGCTGGGCGACCGCGGCGCCGGCCTGGCGGCTGCCGGTCATCGACACCGCCGCGATCCGTGGGTTGTCGATGACCGCCAGCGTCGATGGGCCGTCGAGCAGCAACAGCTGGACGACCGGGTGGGGAAGGCTCTGGCGGAAGATCTCGGCGAGCTCGAGGGCGCAGCCAGTCACCCGCTCCGAGTGCTTGATTGCGACCGCGTTGCCAGCTTGAAGTTGGGGGACCACGCTGCGCACCAGCTGCCACACCGGGAAGTTCCACGGTAGCACCGCCAGGACCACCCCGAGCGGCCGATGCACCATCCAAGAGCTGGCCTGGCGGCGTCCGCCATCGATCAACAACCGATCGCGAAGGATCCCTGGACCCGCCTCGGCGATCCAGCGGCACAACGCCGCCGCCCGCTCGACTTCTTCGCGACCCTCGCGGATCGGTTTGCCGATCTCCAGCGCCATCAGGTGGGCGAGTCGGTCGCGCTGTCCGAGGAGAGCGTCGCCGAGACTCGACAGATGCTCGGCGCGCCGTTCCGGCGGGATCTGTTGCCAGATGCGACCCGCGGCAGAGACGGCCTCGATCCGCTTCTGCACCTCGACAGTCGGGGTCTGCGAGTAGACCGCGACTCGTTCGCCGCTCGTCGGGTCCACGCTCGTCAGCGCGGCGCCAGCGCTGCGCGCTCGCGACAACGGCCCCACCAAGGTTGCAGTCATGGTGCGACTTCCCATCTCGTGGATCCTATTGTACCCTTACATGTGGTCGGATCGATAGTTCTCTTGGCGAATGTACTTGTATATGAACCGAGACAAAAAATCAAACAGTGCGATTGTCTCGGCTTCATTCTGAGGCGCCGAGAGGCTCGAGGGTTTCGCCTTGAACGCCGAGTGGACGCCGAGCCTCCGTTCCGGCGCGACCCCGTTGTACCGAGCGATCGCCGATGCGCTCTCGGAGGCGATCGATCGCGGCGAGCTGCGGGCCGGTGCTCGGTTGCCGACCCACCGAGACCTTGCCGGGCGTCTGGCGGTGACCGTTGGCACGGTGAGCCGCGCCTACGCCGAGGCCGAGCGTCGCCACGAGCTCTC
>JAQBHE010000057.1:0-11032 GCA_032128015.1 Holophagae bacterium | reverse complement strand
GTTCTTCACCGCCAACAACGTGGAGCTGCTGGTCAAGGTGCTCGACGCCTGTCAAGACTTCGATCGCTTCTGGTTCTTTGGCGCCGGGCTCACCGACGTCGGCATCACGATCACGGTGCGCGACTCGCACAGTGGGCTGGTCGCGAGATACATGAACCCCAAAGGCATCGCGATCCAGCCCATCCTCGACACCGCGGCGTTCGCCACTTGCCCGTAGAGCGAATCGTCGCAGCGCCTGCAACCACCATCGGAGAGACCCATGTTCGAGCCGCTTCGCCGTCCCCGCTTCGCCGTCCCTGTCGCCTTCGCCTTCGCCGCCCTCGGCCTTGCTCTCGGCGGTGCTGACACTGCGAACGCCGCCGATCCCCATCCGTTCACGGTTCACGACCTGCTGGCGATGGAGCGGATCTCGAGCCCGGTGGTGTCGCCGGACGGTAAGACCGTGGCGTTCGTTCTGCGCACCACCGACCTCGAGGCGAACCGTGGCCGCACCGATCTGTGGGCGGTCGGGGTCGACGGCTCTGGTCTGCGCCGGCTGACCACCCACGAGGCTTCGGACACCGAGCCGCTGTGGTCGCCAGACGGCGCCTCGATCTACTTCATGTCGTCGCGCTCGGGGTCGTCGCAGGTGTGGCGGCTGCCGGTCGCCGGCGGCGAGGCGGCGCGGGTCACCGACCTGCCGCTCGACCTCGGCAACCTGTCGCTGTCACCGGATGGCCGGCGGCTCGGCTTCACGATCGAGGTGTTCCCGGACTGCGAGACGCTCGCTTGCACCGTCGATCGACTCGCGAAGCGGTCGGGTGGCGTGCCGAGTGGAGTGGTCTACGACCGCCTGTTCGTGCGCCATTGGGATACCTGGAAGGACGGCCGGCGCTCGCACTTCTTCACCCTCGCGCTCGACGGCAGCGGTGCGGCCCAAGGTTCGCCGGTTGATGTGACCCGCGGTCTCGACGCCGACGTTCCGTCGAAGCCATTCGGCGGCGCCGAGGAGATCGCCTGGACCGCCGACGGACGGGCGCTGGTCTACACCGCGCGGGTGGCGGGCTCGGGCGAGCCGTGGTCGACCAACTTCGACCTGTTCACGGTACCCGCCGACGGCTCGGAGCCGGCACGCAATCTGACCACCGCGAACCTGGCGTGGGACACCCAGCCGGTGTTCTCGCCCGACGGCCGGCGACTCGCGTATCTCGCGATGCGCCGAGCCGGCTACGAGTCGGACCGCTTCGCGCTGACGGTGCGCGACTGGCCGAGCGGAGCCCCGCGCGAGATCGCCCCGGGTTGGGATCGTTCGGCGGGCGGCTTCGTGTTCTCGACAGACGGCAAGACCCTGTTCGTCACCGCCGGCGATGTCGGAAACACCGCACTGTTCGCGATCGAAGTCGAGACCGGCAAGGTGACCCGGCTGGTCGGCGACGGCAAGGTGTCGTCGCCGCAGGCCGCAGGCGGCCGGCTGGTGTTCGTGCACGAGGACCTCCATCACCCCGCCGAGCTGTTCTCGGTGCTGCCCGACGGCTCGGATCTGCGTCCGATCACCGATATCAACAGCGAGCGGGTGGCGGCGGTGAAGCTCGGCGACTACGAGCAGTTCTCGTTCGCCGGCGCTGGCGGCGATACCGTGTACGGCTACGTCGTCAGACCCATCGACTTCGACCCCGTGCGCAAGGTGCCGGTGGCATTCCTGATTCACGGCGGTCCCCAGGGCAGCTTCGGCAACGACTTCCACTACCGCTGGAATCCTCAGACTTACGCCGGCGCCGGCTTCGCCGCGGTGATGATCGATTTCCACGGCTCGACCGGCTACGGCCAGGCGTTCACCGACGCGATCCGTGACGACTGGGGCGGCAAGCCGCTCGAGGACCTCAAACTGGGCCTCGCCGCCGCAATCGCGCGCTATCCATTCCTCGACGGCGATCGGGTGTGCGCGCTGGGTGCGAGCTACGGCGGTTACATGGTCAACTGGATCGCCGGCCAGTGGCCGGACCGTTTTCGCTGCCTGGTCAACCACGACGGTCTGTTCGACAACCGCAGCATGTACTACACCACCGAGGAGCTGTGGTTCCCGGAGTGGGATCACCAGGGGTCGTACTTCGCGAATCCCGAGGGCCACGAGAAACACAACCCGGCGCGCTTCGCTGACCGCTTCCAGAGCCCGATGCTGGTGATCCATGGCGGCCTCGATTTCCGGGTCCCCGAGACCCAGGGCCTCGCCACCTTCACCGCTCTCCAGCGTCGCGGGGTGCCGTCGAAGCTGCTCTACTTCCCCGACGAGAACCACTGGGTGCTCAAGCCCCGCAACAGCATCCAGTGGCACGACGAGGTGTTGGCGTGGCTCGAGCGCTGGCTGCGTCCGGGAGGTTAGGACACGGTCGGCAGTCCGAACCTAGCTGCTCGTGAAACCGAACCTCGCCACGCAGTTGCTGCCGCTCGGGCTGGTGCTGGCCTTCGGCATCTACCTGTCGACGACCGGGCGCGACGTGCACTGGGGGGGCCTGGTGTCGATGCTGGCCTTCTACTGCGCGATCTACTGGCTGGGGATCTGGGCCGCGCAGAAGCAACGCGACGACAGCATCACTGAGATGATTCTCGCTGGGCGCTCGATCCCGCTCGGGGTCGCAGCGCTCAGCATGACCGCGACCTGGGTCGGCGGCGGCTACATCAACGGCACGGCGGAGGCGACCTACGCCTCCGGCTTGCTCAACGTGCAGGCGCCCTGGGGCTACGCGCTCAGCTTGGTGATAGGCGGCATTCTGTTCGCGCCGCGGATGCGTCGCTTCCGATTCACGACCATGCTCGATCCGCTCGAGATGCGGTTCGGCAAGGGGGCGGCGGCGCTGCTCTACCTGCCGGCTCTCACCGGCGAGATCTTCTGGACCGCGGCCATTCTCACGGCGCTCGGAACCACCTTCGGCACCGTGCTCGGCCTCGACTTCGTGCCCTCGATCCTGCTGTCGGCCACGATCGCGATCGCGTACACCGTGGTCGGCGGCCTGTGGGCGGTGGCGATCACCGACGTGGTGCAGATTGTGATCCTGATCGTCGGGCTGTGGGCGGTGATTCCGGTTGCCACCGCCGGGCTCGGTGGGCTGCAACGAACTTGGCAGCTTTACCAGGCGAGCTGGGGCGCCGGCCCACCGGTCGCCGTCAACTGGATCAACTGGTGGGACTCCGCCCTGCTGTTGATCTTCGGCGGTATCCCGTGGCAGGTCTACTTCCAGCGGGTGCTGGCAGCCCGCGACGAGTCGACGGCGCGCTGGATGTCGATCTTGGCGGGCGTCCTGTGTCTGATCGCCGCGTTTCCCGCGGTGGTGATCGGCGCCGTCGGCCGGGTGGCGGATTGGCAAGCGGTCGGGGTGACGGCGCCCGAGCCGGCTCTGGTTCTTCCGTACGTGCTGCGCTACTTGACCTCGCCATTCGTTGCCACGGTCGGACTCGGGGCACTCGCCGCCGCGGTGATGTCTTCGGTTGACTCGTCGATCTTGTCGGCGTCTTCGATGGCGGCTTGGAATGTCTACCGCCCTCTGCTGTCGCCGAAGGCGAGCGCTCAGCGGCTGGGAGTCATCATCCGGCGCTCGATCCTGATCGTCGGCTGCGTCGCGACGCTGATCGCGCTGCGCATCCGCAGCGTCTACGAGCTGTGGTTCCTGTGCAGCGATTTCGTCTACTGCATGCTGTTCCCGCAGCTGGTCGCCGCGCTCTTTGACCGGCGGGCGAACCGCCTCGGATGCTACGCCGGTCTTGCGGTCTCGTTCGTGCTGCGCTTCGGCGGCGGTGAAAGCGTCCTCGGTCTGCCCAAGCTGCTGCCGTACCCGCAGGCCGTGGATGGCTCGATGTTGTTTCCGTTTCGCACCGTTGCGATGCTCGCCGGCCTGGTGACCATCCTGGTCGTCTCGCGCCTGACCGCGGGCCTCGCACCGCCGGTGCCGCTGCGAATGCCGTTGACGAGCGCAGCGCCCGAGGCCACGCCCCAGTGAAACGTCACGGAGCTTGGTCGGATCTCAGCCTACGGCGCGCGGTGAGGAACAAGCTCGCCACGACGTAGTAGACGACGTAGACCAGCGACGCTCCCAGGATCAGCGGTCGCGGGTGCTCGAGCTCGCGCAGCAGCTCGAGGCCGAGCAGACCCCAGAGCACGGTCAGGGGTATGGTGACCGGCATCAGTGCCCGGGTCCGGGAAGGGTAGATGTACTTGATCGGTATGAGGGTCATTGCCACCCAGAACAACACGATCGCAAGGTTGGCCGCTGGCGGCAAGCGAAGCAAGAACAGGTAGAAGACCACGACGTTCCAGTAGGAAGGGAAGCCCTTGAAGTAGTGGTCCGCTGTCTTGGCGTCTCGCTGGCAGAACTGAAAGCCCGAAGCGAACACGATCACCGCGGCGGCGAACAGCCGAGCCGGCGGCGGCACGAGCTCGGCCCGCAAGACGAAGAAAGCAGGCACCAAGACATAGGTCACGAAGTCGACCAAGTTGTCGAGCAGGCCGCCGTCGAACTGCGGCAGCACTTGCTTGACCCGGGCGTGACGTGCCCAGGCGCCGTCCACCGAATCGATGACGACCGCCGCGATCATCCACGCGAACGCGCGACGCCAGTCGGCGCGCGCGATGGCGTCGACCGCGAGCAGGCCGCACACCGCGCCGGCGGCGGTGAAAAGGTGTACGCACCAGGCCATCAGCTGCCGCCAGGACCCCGCGGGCGAGGCGTTGGTGTCGGCCGTCTTCGCCACGGACTTAGGGAGCCGGTTCACGCCAAGCCTGTTCGAACGCAGCCGCCGACTTAGGCGGCCGATTGCAGCGGCGGCGAGGTTATCGCGGGAGCCGTACCCCGTTTCCTGGGCGAACCGTCGGCCGCCTCTACGGAAGCAAGGATCGGGCTCAGGCGCCGGCGGCTTGGATGCCGTTGATCACGTCGCCGGCGGTCGGCCAACCGCCACCGAGCAGGGCCAGGAAGCCCCGCTTGCGTCCGGCGATCCGCTTGCCGTCCAGCAGCACGTCGTACTGACCGCTCGACCCTGGTCGGATCGCGATCTCGGCTTTGGTGCCTCGGTGGGCGAGGCCTTTCTCGAGCTCGGCGGCAAGCCTTGCCGCCCGCGGTGCGTACCCTCAGGAGACGCAGTGGAGGATTTCGATCTTCATGGTCTTCATCCTATCACTGGCCGTTGACGACAAGCGCATCCGCACCAGCCCCAGCCGATGTCAGCCGACCTCAGCGCTCTCCCAGCGGTGCCGAAGCGCGCTGCACCGAACCGGGGCGCTGGCCCTCGTAGGTCAGGGTCTGGGGCCCGATGCTGACCTTGCCGCTGATCGTGTCGCCCTCGATCTTGCCTTCGACCGCGAGCTTGCCGAACGGCGCGGTCAGCGTCGCGGTGTACGAGTCGCCGTCGTAGTGGACGTCGGTGAGCTTGCCTTCGACCAGCTGGCCGATCATCCCGATATGCCAGACGCCGTCGCCGGTCGCCGGCAGGAGGAGGACCGAGTCGATCTCCATGCCGTGCTCGGCGTCGCGGACCTTGACCTGCCAGACCTCGCCCGGGTGCTGGGCGCCGAGGTCAGCGAGGAGCTTGGCCGCCTGCCGCTCGACGGTCATCGGCCGCTGGCCAGAGTCGACCACGTAGTCGACGAAGCCGATCATCATCTCGTCGAACGACTGCGGGCCGAACGGCACATTGCGGTTGGGATCGGGGTTCGCCAGGTTGGCGGTCGAGTTGTCGAAGTGAGCGACGCAGTCGATCCGCGATCCCTTCGGCATCTTGAGCGGCTGCTCGAAGTTGTAGAGGGTCTGCCAGTTGAAGTCGTAGCGCGGGACGTGGAGCAGCACTTCGGTGCGGCCGTCAGGGTAGGTGGCGGTGTAGGTGAATTCCTTGCCCCGGTAGTGCATGTGAGGCAACAGACCGTAGACCGTCGAGTTCTCTTGGAAGGTGTGGCTGGCCTCGACCACGTAGTCCGGCGCGCCCGCCGGGATGAGGAAGTTGCTGTTCTGGATCCACAGGTTGATCAGCTCTTTTTCGGGCTCGCCGCCGTAGAAGTAGAGGCCGACTTGGGTCTGGTCGGTGGCCGCTTCTGCGGCCGGGTGGTAGTGCATGTCGCCGATCAGTTTCTGTCCCGGCTCGAGCAGCTTGGCGGTGCCCTCGGGGAACACCATTGGCTCCATCCCCGCGGCCCAGGCGCCGAGCCAACCGGAAGTCGGCATCGACTTGCCGTCGGAGGCCATCAGGATCACGTGGTGCACCACCCTGCGGTCGCCGGGTTTGACCTCGAGGGCGCGAATCCAGCGCTTCTCGGTGAGCCCGAAGTCGGCCTGCAGGTCCTTGAACACGTCGGGTCCACCGGCGTCGAGTGCCACCGCGTCGAACGCCACCACCAGGTCGGGCTCGCCGAGACGCCAGCCTCCAGCGTGGACGGGCGGCGCCGGCGCTGCGGTCAGGTCGCCTGCCTGTGCGCCCTTCTCGACCCAGCGCTCGAGCAGAGCCACGTCGCGGTCAGACAGCCGGCGCTCGTTCTCGAAGACGCCGTTCTGAGCGGCGTCGGCGTGCCACGGCGGCATCACACCGTCTTTGACCGCCTTGAGCATGCTCTTCGCCCACGGCCGCGCCTCGTCGTAGGACAACAGCGACATCGGCGCGATGTCGTTGGGGCGATGACACGAAACGCAATGCTCGTTGACCAGGCCCGCGATCTCACCCGCCCAGGTAACTTCCTCTGGCAGGTCGGCGGCACCGACGTTGGATGCGGCGTTGGACGACGCCATGGCCGGAAGCGCGCCGATCGCCATCAGCGCGATCGCGATCGCCAAGGTCTGGGTGGGTGTCGGATGGGGCGTGGAACGGGGACGGTGGCTGGTCATTGCGCTCTCTCTCTTTCGATTCCAAGTCCTGGCGGGGGAAAAGACCCTCACGTCCGATAGGTCTGATAACAGAGTACTACGCTGGCGGCGGGGGAGAAGTTACAACCCGTTGGTGCAAGCGAGGGCGAGACCCAGAGACCCAGAGACTCAGAGCCAGGCGTCGAGCTCGACCCGCTCGTCGAGCTCGGGCACTTCGACGCTCCAGCCGAGGTCGCGCCGCAGCTGGTTGGCAAGCGCGAACGCCGCTTCCGGCTCGCCGTGGGTGAGGAACGCCTGGCGCGGCGGCGCCGGCGCGCTGTTGACCCAGCGCAGCAGCTCTTCGCGATCGGCGTGGGCCGACAGGCCGTGCATTGACTGGCACTCGGCGCGGACTTCGAGGTTGCGGCCGTGGATGCGGATTCGTCGCGCTCCCTGGAGCATCGCGCGCCCGCGGGTGCCCGGCGCCTGATAGCCGGCGAGCAGGACCAGGTTGCGACGGTCGCCGACCAAGCGCTTCAGGTGGTGGAGCACCCGGCCGGCGGTGAGCATCCCCGAGGCCGAAATGATGATCCGCGGACCCGGGAGGTCATTGAGCCTCATCGAGTCTTGCACTGAACGACACAACTCGACTTGATTCGGGAACAGGGAGGTGCGTCCGTCCTCGAAGACGTCGGAGTCGAGGTGGTGCTCGTCGAGATGACGGCTGTAGATCGAGGTGGCGTCGACCGCCATCGGACTGTCGATATGCAGCGGCACCTCGGGCAGCCGGCCGTCGCGCATCAGTCGCCGGAGGATGAAGGTGATCTGCTGGGTGCGACCCACGGCGAACGCCGGGATCAGCACCGTGCCCTTACGCTCGAACGTCGCGAGCAGCGGGGTGCTCAGCTGCTCGTCGATGCTCGATGCCGCCTCGTGGCTGCGGTTGCCGTAGGTCGACTCACAGATCAAGACATCGCACCGCGGCATCGGCATCGGGTCGCGGTGCAGCGGCATGTCGTAGCGACCGACATCGCCCGAGAAGAACACCGCGGCCTCGCCAGCTTCCACGTCAGGATCGCCCGCAGAACGCCCGCGGCCGCCGTCGCTCGACGTTTGGCGCGGCAGCCGCACTTCGATCCCGCACGAGCCAAGGATGTGACCGGCGCCCTGGAAGCGCGCGCGCAGTCCCTTGCCGAGATCGAGCCAGGTCTCGTGGTCGACCGCCTCGAACAACTCGAGCGCCTTCTTCGAGTCCTCGACGGTGTACAGCGGCAGCGCCGGCTTGTGCTTGCTGAAGCCCTTCTTGTTGGCGTAGCGGGCGTCCTCCTCGTGGATTCCCGCCGAGTCGATGAGTAGCAGCCGGCACAGCTCCAGCGTGGAACGGGTGCAGTAGATCGGACCGCGGAATCCGCGCTTGGCGAGCAGCGGCAGGGCGCCCGCGTGATCGATGTGGGCATGGGTCAAGAGCACCTGGTCGATTTTGTGGGCCGGGAACGGCGGCTCGCGCCAGTTGAGCTCGCGCAGCTCCTTGAGACCCTGGAACAGACCGGCGTCGATCACCGTTCGCTGGCCGCAAGCCTCGAGCAGGTAGCGCGAGCCAGTGACGGTGCGTGCGGCGCCGTGGAAACCGAGAGTGGCGGTCATCGGGGCTCGCCGCCGCTCAACGGGCCCAGCCCTTGGCGCGCTCCACCGCGCGTCCCCATTCGGTCATCAGTTGTTTGCGCTTGGAAGCGGCGAGGTTCGGCTGGAATTCGCGGTCGAGCGCCCAGTTGGTCTCGACATCCTTGGTGTCCTTCCAGAACCCCACCGCCAAGCCGGCGAGGTAAGCGGCGCCGAGGGCGGTGGTCTCGGCGACCACCGGCCGGCGCACCACCCGACCGAGCAGGTCGGACTGGAACTGCATCAGCGCGTCGTTGACCGCGGCGCCACCGTCGACCCGCAGCTCGCGCAGCCGGACGCCGGAGTCTTGCTCCATCGCTCGCACCACGTCGGCGCTCTGGAACGCCATCGAGTCGAGGGTGGCGCGGGCAACATGACCGCGAGTGGTGCCGCGCTCGATGCCGATGATCAGGCCGCGGGCGTAGGGGTCCCAGTGCGGGGTGCCCAGGCCGACGAACGCCGGCACGAAGTACACCCCGCCGTGGTCGGGAACCTTGGCGGCGAGCTTCTCGATGTCTTCGGAGCGGCGGATCAGGCCGAGGCCGTCGCGCAGCCATTGCACCGCCGCGCCGCCGATGAACACCGAGCCTTCGAGGCAGTAGGTGACCTTGCCGCCGAGTCCCCAGCCGATGGTGGTCAAGAGGCCGAGTTTCGAGGTCACGGCCTTGCTGCCGGTGTTCATCAGGATGAAGCAGCCGGTGCCGTAGGTGTTCTTGACCATGCCGGGACGAAAGCAGCCCTGCCCGAAAGTCGCAGCCTGCTGGTCGCCAGCGATGCCGGCCACCGGTAACGACCGGCCGAGCAGCTTCTTCTCGGTCTCACCGAACACCGTGCTCGATTCGCGGACTTCGGGGAGCATCGCCCGCGGCACCCCGAGCATGCGCAACAGCTCGTCGTCCCATTCGAGGGTGCGGATGTTGAACAGCATCGTCCGGCTGGCGTTGCTGTAGTCGGTGGCGTGCACCTGGCCGCCGGTCAGTCGGAACAACAGGAAGCTGTCGATGGTACCGGCGAGGATCTCGCCGCGCCGAGCGCGTGCCCGCAGCTTGTGCTTGTCGAGCAGGTAGCGGATCTTGGTGCCCGAGAAATACGGGTCGAGCACCAGCCCGGTTTTCTCGCGCACCATGTCCTCGTGACCGGCTTTCTTGAGGCGCTCGCACATCGGCGCGGTGATCCGGCTCTGCCAGACGATGGCGTTGTCGATCGGCTTGCCGGTGTCACGCTCCCACAGCACCACGGTCTCGCGCTGGTTGGTGATGCCGATCGCGGCGACATCGGAGGCGGTGAGCCGGGCGCGTCGGATCGCGGCGCGCGCGGTCGCAAGCTGGGTCTTCCAGATCGCCTCGGGGTCGTGCTCGACGTGTCCCGGCGACGGGTAGATCTGCGGGAATTCGCGCTGGGAGCCGCCGAGCCAGCGTCCGTCGCGGGCGAACAGGATCGACCGGCTCGAAGTGGTGCCCTGGTCGAGGGCGAGGATGCCTTGGGTCATGGGGAGGGCTCTCGGTGGTCAGACGTTGTGGTCGACTCGGCTCGGTCGGAGGGGCGGATCGCGGGGATTGTAGCGGGCGATAGGGATTTCTGACGGATTTCGGTCCTTTTCACTTGACGCTCCACGAGGAACGGGCTATTTTAGCTAAATGAAACGCGCCAGTTTGACTGAAACCAAGAATCGCCTTAGCGCTTTGATCGACGAAGTGCGCGAAGGGGAGACGATCCTGATCTTGGACCGTGGCCGGCCGGTGGCCCGCATCGAATCGGTCGCCGGTGGTGGCTCCAAGACGCCCGGACGGCTCGACCGGCTGGAGCGAAAGGGACTGATAACGAGGGCAACGGGTCGTCGCCCGAAGGAACTGTTAGCCCGCCGCCCGCCGCGGCCGGAGGGCGGTGCGAGCGCCGTCGAGGCTCTTCTCGAAGAACGCTCCGGCGGCCGATGAGCTTTTGGGACAGCTCCGCGTTGGTGCCGCTTCTGGTCGAAGAGATCACCACGGATGCAGCGCAGAAAGCCTACGTCGCCGATGACTCGATCTTTGTTTGGTGGGGAACCCAGATCGAATGCGCCTCGGCGATCGCCCGGCTGGAGCGCGAGGCTGCCTTGACTCCGGAGGCCGCGGGCGAGGCATACCGCCGGCTCGGCGGTTTCGCTGCGGATTGGAACGTCGTCGGCCCTGGCGAGGCGGTGCGCGAGGCCGCACAGCGACTGCTAAGGGTCCATGCGCTCACCGCAGCCGATGCCCTGCAGCTCGCGGCCGCGACCATCGCTTCTGAGAACCGCCCGCCGTCGCTCGAGCTCGTCACGGTCGACGCCAGGCTCGCGACTGCGGCTGAGCGCGAGGGGTTCCAGCTGCGCCGTCTTGACGGTGAGAGGCTTCAAAAGTGACAGGCACCGAAGTATCTGTCGGGTCGGCTTGGCGGTTCCGCCCGTCACTTAGGGCACATCAGGAAATAAGTGCTGGACTTTCGATCCATGGCGGCGTATCTTTGATGCGTGGACAGCGAGACATTGCGCACGAAGTACGTGGCTTTGGCGCCGGTGCTCACGGAGCGATCGAGACGGTTGTGGGCGGCGACGGAAGCGC
>JAQBHE010000056.1:0-4584 GCA_032128015.1 Holophagae bacterium | reverse complement strand
GCCCATGAGCACCACCACGATCGCGAGCGCCGCGGTCAGCAGGGCAGCGTTGCGTGGCTCGTTGGCGCGGCCGACGCCGGCGGCGAGCAGCCGATTGAGCCGCGGCGACGGCAGACAGTTGTCGCCGGCGAGGGCTTGCAGGGTGCGTGGGGCGACCAACAACGAGCCGATCGCCGACGACAGAGTGGCGCAGGCCAACCCGATCGGGATGATCGGACCCCAGAGCGCGACCTTGGCCATGATCAACTGGTCGCCGGCGAGCATCTCTGGGGTGGCCGAAGCGCCGAGCTTGATCACCACCGCGACGTACACCACCAAGCCGACGACTGTGGCGGCGAGGCTGCCGCGGGGGATCGAGCGTTTGGGGTCCGCAAGGTCGCCCGAAAGACCGACCCCGGCGGTCATGCCGGTGAACGCGGGAAACACGATCGCGAACACCAGCATGAACCGATCGGCCTCGGGGACCTTTCCGAACAGATCGAGACGGGACGGGTCGTAGCCTTCGACCGGGCCGCCGAGGAAGAACAGCAGCAGCGCCAGTCCCAGAACGCTGACCACCACCCACAGCGCCCGCACTCCGAGGTCCGACCGAGGGCGACGATCAGCAGCGCGCCGAGTACCCCGGTGTGGCCGACCGCGTAACCGAAGCGCAGGAACAGGATGGCGCCGAGGATGGTGCTGATGCTGGCGAGAAACACCGGAGCGACCCCAAACCCGTGGCCCGTCGAGGTCGCGGAGGCGCCATTCTCGGCGGCCAGCGGACCGTCGGCCGGCTGCGCGGTTGCGGTCGGCACGTGGATGGAGGCTTCATTCGACATTCGGCTGCTCCGCTGGATCTCGTGGCTCACCGCTGGGCTGCTATCGCGGACAGCGAGCGGGGCGCGACTCTACGGTCGCCGTGGGGCGGTGAGCATCGCACAACCGCGGGTTTTTCGAACAGAGGCGCGAGCCTCCGATGATCCTGGAGCCCGCGCTCACCGCTGGCACTGGTTGGCTGGATCGCGGGCGCGAACCGCGGTCAACTGAGCGATCGGTGTCGCATCAACCGTCGACTCGAGAGCCGAGTCCAGAGCCGCTTCGAGATCGAACACCAGGTCGGCCGAGTCCTCGATCCCCACCGACAGGCGCAGCAGCTGATCGTCGATGCCGGCGCGCCGCCGGGCCGGCTCGTCCATCGAAGCGTGGGTCATCGTGGCGGGATGGGCGACCAGGCTCTCGACCCCGCCCAGCGACTCGGCGAGCGAGAAACAGCGCAGCGCGTCGAGGAACCGCGCGACCTCGCCGCGTCCGCCGTGGAGGCGGAACGACACCATGGCGCCGAAGCCGCGCTGCTGGCGCACCGCGATTCGGTGTCCAGGGTGGCCCTCGAGGCTGGGATGGAAGACCTCGGAGACTGCCGGGTGGGCGGCCAAGGACGCGACGACCTCGAGGGCGTTGCGCTCGTGGACCGCGAGGCGGGCATGGAGGGTGCGCAGACCGCGCAGGGTCAGGTACGAATCGAATGGAGCGCCCGCGAGGCCGAGGCAGTTGGCCCAGAACTCGAGCCGCTCCAGGAGCTCCCTGGATGCCGCGACCAGCGCCCCGCCGACCACGTCACTGTGGCCGTTCAGGTACTTGGTCGTGGAATGGAGCGCCAGGTCGGCGCCGAGGTCGAGCGGGCGCTGGAGCGCTGGAGAGAGGAACGTGTTGTCGACCAGGGTCCGAGCGCCGACGCTCTTCGCGCGAGCGGCGATCTCGGCGATGTCGACCACCCGAAGAAGCGGGTTGCTCGGGGTCTCGATCCACACCAGTCGTGGTCGCTCGGCGAACGCCTGGTCGAGGGCTGCTGGATCACCCTGGTCGACGAAGCGGACGCGGAACTGTCCGCGGCGGGCAAGGGAGTCGAGTAGCCGGTAGGTGCCGCCGTAGCAGTCGTGGGGGGCAAGCAGCAGCTCGCCGACCTCGAGTAGCTGGACCGCGAGGGTGACCGCGGCCATCCCGGAAGCAGTGACCACCGCGCCGGCGCCGCCTTCGAGGCTGGCGATCGCCCGGGCGAGAGCGTCGCGGGTCGGATTGCCGCTGCGCGTGTAGTCGTACTCACGTTTGTGGTCGAAGCTGGCGAAGGTGAAAGTGGTGGACAGATGGAGCGGTGGCACCACTGCGCCGTGGTGCGGGTCGCTGGCGATCGCGGCCCTCACCGCGATCGTCGGTCCGCTCCAGGCATGGGAGGCTGCGATTCGGTCAGCAGTTCGGTCGGTCATGGCGAGTCTCCGAAGAAGTTTGCCGTCGAGGTCAGCGCCGCCCCCGCCGGGGCGATCGGCGAACGCTCGACCGAGAGACTTCTCCGGGAGCTCGATTTGGGTCGCCAGCTCGTCGATGTCGGATGCGTCGATACTGGGTCGACGCCAGTCGAGCCTCGGACTCATCTCTCGCGAATCCTCGCGGATTCCCGTAGGAGTTGGCACCTTTCGGGGATGCGATTCCCCGGTGGTTGCCCCGGCGTCGTCGGGCCTATCCCTCAACCGGTCTCGATGAGCTGTCCGCCAGAGCGGACCAGGAAGGCGTTTGCCTTCCCGAAGATCAGGATAGCGCGGCTGCCGGCGGCGCCGCAAGCACTTTCCTGTACGATCTCGAGGAAGCTACAACCAGCGCTTGCGCCGGAACAGCCACAGCAGACCGCCGCCGACCACCACAATGGCGACCCAGAACGTCGGATACCCGAAGCGCCAGCCGAGCTCGGGCATGTTCCAGGGGCCGGCCGTGCGATCGAAGTTCATGCCGTAGACGCCGGCCAGGAAGGTGAGCGGGATGAACACCGAGGCGATGACCGTCAGCAGCTTCATCACTTCGTTCATCTTGTGGCTCATGTTCGAGAGGTAGAGCTCCATCAGATTGGCCGCCAGATCGCGGTAGGTCTCGATCATGTCCATGATCTGAATCGTGTGGTCGTAGCAGTCGCGCAGGAATGGTCGGGTCGCAGGCGTCACCACGGCCGACTCGCTGCGTTCGAGACCGTGGATCAGCTCGCGCTGGGGCCAGGCGGCGCGGCGCAGCACCAGCAGTTCCTTCTTGACCTGGTGGATTTGCTCGAGCAGCTCCGGGGTCGGCTCTCGGATCAACTCGTCTTCCAGGTCCTCGATCCGCTCGCCGTAGGTCTCGAGCAAGGGGAAGAAACTGTCGATCAGGGAGTCGACCAGGGCGTAGGCCAGGTAGTCGGCGCCCGCTTGCCGGATCCTCCCGGCGCCGTTGCGCAGCCGTTCGCGGAGCGGGTCGAAGACGTCGCCAGCGACCTCCTGGAGGGTGATCACGAAGTTGGCGCCGACGAACAGGCTGATCTGCTCGCTTTCGAGCACCGGGCCGGCGCTGTTGGCTCCGGCGGTGAGACGGAGCAGTTTCATGACCAGGAAGGCGTGCTGTTCGTAGTCTTCGTGTTTGGGCCGCTGGCCGGTGTTCAACACGTCTTCGAGCGCCAGTGAGTGAAGATCGAACATCGCTCCGAGTTCTTGCAGCATCACAACGTCGTGGAGCCCGACGATGTCGATCCAAGTCACCGAGTCGGCGACGCGGTAGCGCCGCAGCTCTTCGACCGACGTGATCGGACGCTCCTCGAGCCGATCGCGGTCGTAGTCGATGACCCGAATCGAGACGTTATCGACGCGCTTTTGATCGGGCGCGCGGAGAGTGCCCGGCGCGCTTCCCGGTCGGGCGAAGCGCTTTCTCAGGCTGCGCATGCGGGTCTCCAGCCGCCGGGGCGGTCGGTGCTCCATCGGGGCGTGATGCTCGGGCACGCGGAGAGAGTAGCAGCGGCTACGTTGGCCGCGTCGAGACGCTCGGTCGTCGGCCTCCGGAGGGTAGGATCGAGGTCCCGCCACTCCTGGATCGAGCCCGTCGTTGTCTTTCTCCGAGAGCGCAGCCGACCGTCGCGCTCCGCGCGTGCACGTGGCCCTGATCGAGCCGGAGATCCCATGGAACGCCGGCAACCTCGGGCGCACTTGCGTCGCTACCGGCGTCCGGCTGCACTTGGTGGGGCCGCTGGGCTTTTCGATCGCGGACCGCGAGGTGCGTCGCGCCGGCCTCGACTACTGGCGCCACGTCGACCTGATGACCTGGCCCGACTTCGCCACTTTCGAGCGCGCGCTGCCCGGTATCGGAGCGCCCTGGCTGTTCAGCGCCGAGGCCGAGACCACCCTGTGGGAAGCCGCGATCGAGCCGCCCGCGGTTCTGCTATTCGGCAGCGAGACCCACGGCTTCGGCCGCGAACTCCGTGAGCGCTACCGCGATCGGCTGGTGCGGCTGCCGATGGTCGAGGGACCGGTTCGTTCCTTGAACGTGTCGACGGCGGCGGCGGTCGCGGTCTATGAAGTGTTGCGGCGGCAGTGTCGTCCGGCGGTCCGGTAGAGAAGGAAGGAATTGGCACCTGCTCCGACGAAGGTTGCATGACGCCGAGTCGGAGGACACCAAGTCGTGAGCTGCGTGGCACAAGGGGCGTCGATGTCTCTTCCGAACGTAGCGGCCGGCCGGCTCGGCCGCTTGGAAGGGCATCGGGTGTGTGTTCCGTTCCTGGTAGCGGCCGGCCGGCTCGGCCGCTTGGAAGGGCACCGGGTG
>JAQBHE010000055.1:0-5799 GCA_032128015.1 Holophagae bacterium | reverse complement strand
GCGGTCGAGAAGACCTCGCTCTTGCGCGTCGGGATCGTGGTATTGCGTTCGATCAGCTTGGTGAACACACCGCCGAGAGTCTCGATCCCCAGCGACAGCGGCGTGACGTCGAGCAACAGCATGTCCTTGACGTCGCCGGCCAACACCCCGCCCTGGATCGCCGCCCCGATCGCCACCACTTCATCGGGGTTGACGCCTCGATGCGGCTCGCGACCGAAGAACTCGCGCACCGCGTTCTGGACCGCCGGCATCCGAGTCTGGCCGCCGACCAGGACGACCTCCTCGATCTTCGAGGAATCGATCCCCGCGTCCTTGAGGGCGCGTGCGCAAGGCTCCAGCGAGCGCTCGATGAGCCCTCCCACCAGTTGCTCGAGACGGCTGCGCGAGAGCCTGAGGCTGAGGTGCTTCGGCCCAGCGGCGTCGGCGGTCACGAAGGGCAGGTTGATGTCGGTGTCCTGGGCGCTCGACAGCTCGATCTTCGCCTTCTCGGCCGCTTCCTTGAGGCGCTGCATCGCCATCGGGTCTTGGCTGAGGTCGATCCCCTGGTCCTTCTTGAACTCTTCGAGCAGCCAGTCGATGATCTTCTGGTCGAGGTTGTCGCCGCCGAGGTGGGTGTCACCGTTGGTCGCCTTGACCTCGACGACACCGCCGCCGACCTCGAGAATCGAGATGTCGAAGGTGCCGCCGCCGAAGTCGTAGACCGCGATCGTCCGATCCCCTTCCTTGTCGAGACCGTAGGCCAAAGCCGCCGCCGTGGGCTCGTTGACCAAGCGCTCGACCTGGAGGCCGGCGATCCGCCCAGCGTCCTTGGTCGCCTGCCTCTGGTCGTCGATGAAGTAGGCGGGAACCGTGATCACCGCTTTCTCGACCTTGGCACCCAAATAGTCCTCCGCGGCCTGCTTGAGCTTCTGCAGGATCATCGCGGAGATCTCCGGCGGGGTATAAGTCTTGCCCTGGGCCTTGACCACGACCTCTTGGCCGGAGCTCTCGATGGCGTAGGGCACCATCTTCATCTCCTCGGAGACCTCGTCGAACCGGCGCCCCATGAAGCGCTTGATCGAGAACACGGTGTTCTCGGGGTTGGTGACCGCCTGACGCTTCGCCACCTGCCCGACCAACCGTTCCCCGGTCTTCGAGATGGCGACGATCGACGGCGTCGTCCGATTGCCTTCGGCATTGGCGATGACGATTGCATCGCCGCCTTCCATGACCGCGACCACGCTATTGGTGGTGCCGAGATCGATTCCGATGATCCTGCTCACGTTGTTTCTCCTTGCGCCACAAGCGACGTGTATCGGTCGCCAGCGTAGAACCTCAGCGCGCTACTGTCAATGGCGCTGACACAGACCATGACAATAACCGACTAAGATTTATTCCCGGGCCGCGCGGGAGTCCGAGGCTGCGAGCCCGGGCGGGGCGATCAGTCGAGTAGCCGGATCGCTCGAGCGCCCTGGGTTTCAGCCGGCGTGACGTAGCCGGGGTCGAGCAGGAAGTCGTTCTCGATCCCTCCCGAAAAGCCGGGCTCACCGATTGACCGACCGCCCTCGACCGGCTCCAAACGGTAGCTTTGGGGTTCTTGGGTGTAGGCCAGCCAGCGCCCGTGCGGACCTCGAAGATCGGACGGAGCGACCAGATCGAGATCGACCAAGAGCCGCATCTCCTCGGGAAAACGCCCGAAAATCAGATGGTAGGTTCGCATCGCCTGACCGAGCTCACGGTAGGCCGCTTCCTGTCGCACCCGCTCGAAGGCCAGCCGCTGCGGTCCGAGCCACGGCAGGGAGAAGAGGAGCGACGACCCTCGAGAGGGCACGAGCACGGTGCTGGCGACCAAGCCCACCAAGCACAGCGCAAGACCCCGGGCGAGCCACATCCTGGCCGCCTCGACGAGTGATTCTCGACGCCGGCGCACCGCCGCCAGGTCGAGCGAAGCGGACGGCGTTGGCGTCGCTGCGGTCATCGTGAAATCGGCAAGGCTGTCGGTGACGCCGCCACCGCCCCGGAGGCGGCCGTCGCCCGTGTCGAAACCGAGGGCGTCGAGCAGCCCCTCGTCGAGCACCAGGCCGCCGGATCGCGCGTCCTCGCGAACGGATCGCGCGTCCTCGCGAACGGATCCCGCGTCCCCGCGAACGGATCCCGCGTCCCCGCGAACGGATCCCGCGTCCCCGCGAACGGATCCCGCGTCCCCGCGAACGCCCGGGGGCCGCGAAGGATGGGCGGACGACGGGGCGCGGAGGAGCGGGTTCGGAAAGGAGCCCGATGACTCGGAGGCGACACGGATCAAGCCCAGCCGCGCGAGATGACTGAGGCCATAGCGCACCGCGTACTGATCGAGGCCGGTCTCTTGCTGGAGCGTCGCACCATCCTGGCGGCCGTTGACCGCCGACAGCAGGCGCCGCTCGTCGGGAGAAACCCACAGCGTGCCGGGGTCGTCGTCCTCGATCTGGCCGTCGACACCCAAGGTCCTAAGCCGCGGATTGCGATCGGGATTGCGCTCGAACACCACCCCCAGATCCGGCACCGGGGCGAGTGGCGCTTCGGCTCCGAGCTCGTCGCTGATCTGAACCAACAACTCGGGGATCGAGGTCGGAATGACGGCGGGATGGCTCGGGCTGTCGACGCCAGGCGTCCAGTCGAAGTTGCCGCTTTGCCAACGGAATACCGGCAACAACTGCAGGAAGTTCTGGCGCCGAATCGCTTGCACAAGCAGGCTGCGATCGACGGCTTCGGACTCGAACAGCACCTCGCTCGCCATCCTCCCGGACTCTCGATGGGGGGCGACGATCTCCTGAAACCGCAGCGGACTCAGCGCTCCGATGTTGGCGAGCACTTCTGCGAGCAGCTCGTCGGCCGGCCGGTTCATCGCATCGGCCGCCACCATCCCGCCCCGTTGAAACGAGATCGACACCAGGTCCTGCTCGCCCTGAAGGGTCAACAAGCCCCGATCTCCACTCGCCGCAATCGCGCGCAGCACCGCCTGCAGGCCGCCGCTCTCTATGGTGCCGGAGATGGTGCCCGAATTACTCACGCAAGCGACCTCAACGCCGCGCCAGGCGCAATCCCAAGAGAACGACCATGCCAAGCCCCGAGATCACCCACACCAGCTGGCTCCCGGGGTCGAACCCCCAAGGCACACGGAACCCCAGGACCTTCGCGGACGGAACCATCACGACCGCGCACAGTGCCGACACCGCGATCAAGGCTCGGCCACCGTCGCCAGCCTCGGCCGAGATCAGACCAGGGACCCACCGACGGAGCCAGCGCTCGAGCCGAGAGCCGGTGGTTGGAGTCGAACGCCGCCAGCTCCCCCGGCCGCGCCCCCCGAAACGGGGCATCAGGACCGCCGGCACCAACACCACGAGCAGCGCCGGGAACGCGAGGATCGATCGCCAGAGACTCGGCGAGCCGTCGCGAGCCATCAGCAGGCGCCGAATCTCGCCGGCTCGTCGCGAACCGCCCGAGGCGCTGACCACGATGTCGCCGTCGACGATCCAGCGCGCGACCGCCTCAGCGTCGAGCTCTCGGGCTGCGATCAGGCTACGGTCGGCGTTCGCGAACTCCAGCAGCCGCCGATAGCTCGCGGCGAGGTTGTACCAAGCTTCGAGCTGGGCCTCCTCGGTGCGCGACGCGCGATCGAAGTACTCGATAGCGCGCACGTACTCGCCGCGGTGGAAGTGGAACACCCCGAGGTTGTTGAGCGCGGAGCCGTTCTGGGGCTCCGCCTCGGTCACTCGGTGATAGCGCGGACGCGCCCAGTCATCCTGGTTCATCCCCAGCTCGAGATCCGCGATCAACTGATCGACCGCCGGCACCTCCGGAAGCCTCGCTTCGAGGCTACGAAAATCCTCGAAGATCTCCCCATAGAGGCGCCCTTCGCCGAAGCGATCGACCGCCCGCAGCTCGCGCGAGCTGCCGGCGGCAAGTCGCTCGACCTGCCACGACGCCACCCCCGGAGCCGAGCCGATGGCTGCCAGGCAGGCAACCAGCGCCCAGCGTTCGCTCGGTGAGCAGTAGCCCCAGAGCAACGCGGCCCAGACCATTGCCACCCACAACCAACCGTTCGGAAGCACCAGCGGCGCGCCGAGCACCAGGAGCGCCACCAGGTAGCCGGCCGGCCGCGGTACCCAAGGCGCCCAAGACGCCAGATCGCGAAGCAAGTGCGGCCCCTTGGCCGCCAGCTCGAGGGCGATGAATGCCACCGCTGCCACGATCAGTGTCGACAGCACCCAGACCGTGAGACTCGCCAGCCACACCGGCCGGTGCTCCGAAGACCCCAGAGAGCGAGCGTGGCCGACCAGCTCCTGGAAGAAGGCGTGGAGATGCCGACCCGCCAAACTCTCGACCCGGCCACGCGCGAACCCAACCTCGGGGCTTCCCGGATCGAGCTGCTCGGCGATCTCGACCGCCCAGCGTGCCCGCGCCACGTCCCCTTCCCGCGCCGCCTCGACTCCACGAGCGAGCATCCCGAAACTGAGCTCCGGAAGGCGGGAGAACCCGAGCTCGGCGGCGGCCCGCTCGAGGTCCCGGGAGGTCGCTTTGGCGAGCTCCTCATCACCCTGGAGGAAGGCGCTGCTGAGGACCAGCCACTGATCCTGAAGCCTCAAGACCGCCGCCTGCGCGGGCTCCGCAAGCTCGATGCCTCGTGGCTCCTCGGCCGCCGCCGGCGCGGCGACCAGCCCGAGGACGCACGCGAGAGTCAGGGAGAAAACGAGAGGCCTCTCAGGAAAGATAGTGGGAGAACTCGCGCCGGAGCTCGTCAGCAAATCGCGGTTCCGGGCTAACCCTTTTTCTCGACATACCGCAATTGCAAGCGGTAGATCAGATCCGCCAACACCGCGTCTTCCTGATCGGACAAGTTGCCGTGAGTCTTGGCCCGCAGGACCTGCAGCAGGTCGATGTAGAACCGAGCTCGCTCGAGGTCTTGGGCCGACTTGCCGCCAGGCAGCTGGGCATCGCCCAGAAATAGCGTGATCGGCTCCGCCAGGGCGGCGACCAGGTCCATGAACTCGAGATCGTGGGGAACCTCGCGCGGGTCAGGCGCATGGTGCGCAGGCCGTCGGGCGCTCGCCGCGGGACCCGATGTCGACGGATCCACCACCGACTGCCGCGTAGGCGCGTCCGCCGGCCCGGTCGGGCCCGCAGCTTGGGCGGGCTCGACAACGACCGGCCCTGCGTCGTCATGGTCCTTGGGGTCCTTGGGGTCCTCGAGGGACCGGAACTCATCGCGCAGCTCACCATCCTCGGTGAACATGCGCCGGTCGGTGACCTTGATCGAACCGTCGCTCATCGCGTTCCCCCAACGTGGGAGCGCCCGCGGCGACCATCGCCCGATCGGCTACGCTCCCGGTTGCCACCGCGCCGTCGTGACCGATGGCCTAGTCGTGGATCGTAGCAAGCCGTTCGACGCGTCGCCAACAAACTCGCGCTCCATCGATGAATTCCATCGGCAGCAGGATTCCCGACCTCGCCAAACTCGCGGCCCTGGTAGCGCGCCTGCGGGCGCCGCGGTCTTGCTCTGGATCGAAGCGATCAACTCGGTGATCGCGGCGATGTTGGAAGAGATGTAGCGGCTCGAGGATCGCTGCTCTTCGGTGGCGCTCGTCATCTGTCGACACATCTCCAGGGATTGGTTGGAGTTGGTCAGGATCCGCTCGGTCGCCTGGCTTTGTTCTTCGAGCGCCGCCGATATCTGCTGCACCTGTGCCGAAGTCGTTTGGGCCGATTGGGCGACGTGTCGCGAGTTGCGCGCCTGTTCTTCCGCCGCGCGGCTGATTTCGGCCACCCGGCCGCTTGCATCGCGCG
>JAQBHE010000054.1:0-11524 GCA_032128015.1 Holophagae bacterium | reverse complement strand
CTGTGAAACGGCGCTGGGCGAGGAGCTACGGAGCGAAGGAGTGCTCGGTCTGCCGCGTGCCTTCCAACTGGCGGGCGCGAGCACCGTGGTGGCGTCCCAGTGGCGGGTCCTCGACCGCTCGACGTCGGCGTTGATGGAGAGGTTCTATCGTCGCCTCGCTGCCGGCGACCCGATCGACCAGGCGCTCCGGAGTGCCCAGCTGGCGCTACTCCACGCCAAGGACGAGTCGGTCGGTCGCAAGAGCTGGCTCCAACGATTGTTCTCTCCGGCGCCCGACGGCCTGGAGAACGAAGCCTTCAGCCATCCCTACTACTGGGCCGGCTTCGCCCTCTATGGACTGCCCGGCGACCCGTTGGCTGCGGTTACTCGATCCTCGATCGAGTGAGGGCCTCATCCAAGATCTGGGTGCGAACACTCGGGCGATCCGCGGTCGCCGGTCTTCACTCCGGCGTTGCAAGATTGCCGAAAAATCGAAGCCTCTCAAGAGATATCTTCGCTGATCCAGGAGACGTCGACGTCGACGTCGGCGCGGCGGCGGCGGCGTGGACGCCCGCCACAGTCGCAAGACCACTTGCTGGCGACCTCGGCCGGGTCGATGCCGAGGCGATCCGGGCAGGTGACAGCCACCGTGCGCTCGATCCACGGACCGTACTCCTCGAGCACGCCGTGCCGCCGAGCTTGCCGCAGTGAGACAAGTTCGGGAGTTCAAGACTTCTAGCCCGGGCAGCTGCGTCATCTTGTAGCAGTGTAGCGAGTTCTTGCCGAGACCAGGTCGGGCCGTACTCGGCTTCCGGACCCGTCATCAGCCGGCGGGGGGCTCCTCCCACGAGATCGACGATCCAGATGTCTCCGTCGAGGTCGTAGGCCAGCGGGTCTCCTCTTGGCGACAGGCGCGGCCGTTGGTAGAGGTCTGCCTTCGCGAGCACCGTCTTGATGCCCTCGCGATCGAGCAGAACGAGTCGGCGCGGCGGCGTTTCTGTACTGGAGGCGCCGCGCGCATAGACCAGAGTGCCGCTCTGGGAGACGGCGAAGGGGGGGCCGGCGGCAATGTTGTGCATGGTGTACACGTCGCTCTCATCGAGACGAACGGGGGCGCCCACCAGCTCGCTCTTCTGCGGGTCGAAGAACCGGGTCGAACTTCAACGACCAGATCGCCGGCAGCGACACCGCCAACGTCATGATCCGCGGCGGCGAGGACAACGACCGGCCCATGGGCGGGCTTGGCAACGACCTGGTCGAAGGCAACGAAGGCGATGGTATGGTGCGCGACAAGGCCGGCAACAACAACCTGCGCGGCGGCGGCTCCGATCAGATCCAGGCCAACGACGGCGACGACTTCATCAACGGCGGCGGCGGGTTCAACAACCTGCGGGGCGGCGCCGGCAACGACATCATCCGCGGCGGTCGGTTCCCCAACACGATCGACGGCGGCGACGGTGACTATGTGATCAAGGGCGGCCGATCCGGTGACAACCTGGTGGGCGGCGCGGGCAACGATCACATCAGGGCCGGTCCGGGAGGAGGCCAGGTGCTCGGCGGCGACGGCCTCGACGTTTTCGATCCGGACAATCGAGAACCCGTCGACACCAATTGCTCTTTTTGTGCCTTTTGTGGTGTTTTCGTGGCCATATCACGGCCCTCCGTGGCTGCGGTGGACCGGTTACACGCTTTTGATCTCTGACCGCGGACAGCATTGAATCAAGAATCGAAAGCCAATAGTCAAAAATGAATGTCGTTCTCCTGGCCATCGACGCCATGCGTGCCGACCGCCTGGGCTGCTACGGGTGCCCGCGCCCGACGACGCCGTTTCTTGACACGCTGGCCGCGGGCGGCGTCGTGTTCGAGAACCATTTCACGCCGGTCGTGCCCACGCAGCCTGCGTTCACGACCATCTACAGCGGCACCCATCCGCTCACCCACCGCGTCGTCTGCCACGCCGGGCCGGAGCAGCCCAATCCCAGAATTCCGTGGCTGCCGCTGCTGCTTCGGGCCGGCGGGGTCACCACCGTGGCGGTGGACACGCTCTACGACCATCGCTCCTACTTCGCCCGCGGCTTCGAGTACTACATCAATCCGCGCCGCAAGAGTGAGTTTCCCGGGTGCGACGTCTTCAACGCCAAGGCTTTCGAGTGGCTGCGCGGCAGCCGTCACGAGCCGTTCTTTCTGGCCATGCACTACTGGGACCCGCACACCCCCTACGTCCCGCAGGTCGAGGCCCTGCGCCTGTTCTACGACGGCGACCCCACGACGACGAACGTGGGCAGCCTCGACGCCTTCTACAGCCGACCCCAGGTGGAGCGCTGGCCCGGTGGCTGGCTCGATCGCATCCTCGAGATCTGGCCGCAGCGTCAGGGCCGGCGCGTCGAGGACGTCAACTTCGTCCGGGCCCTCTACGAAGCCGAGGTGCGCCAGGCCGACGCGGGAGTGCGCCGCTTTTGTGAAACCCTCGAGCACCTCGGCCTCCTGGAAGACACCCTGCTGATCGTCACGGCCGACCACGGCGAAGCACTCGGCGAGCACGACATCTGGTTCGATCACCACGGACTGTACGAAAACAACCTGCACGTGCCGCTGATCCTGCACTGGCCCCGGGGCTTGCCCACCGCGCGGCGGGTGGCCAACATGAGCCAGCACCAGGACCTGGCCGCAACCATCCTCGACGCCGCCGGACTGCCGGTGCCGGATCTCGTCGAAGGGCGGTCGCTGCTGTCCGCGGCCCGGGGCGACCAGACGCGCTGTCACTGGGGCCACGAACTGATGGCCTGCGAGTGCACGTGGCAGAAGAAGTGGGCCATGCGCACCGCCGAATACAAGCTCATCGTCTCGCGCGAGCCCGACTGGCACGATGCGCCGCCGGTGGAGGTGTACGACCTGGTCGAAGACCCGAACGAGCACACCAACCTCGCCGGCGCCCAGGCGGCCCTGACCCGCAAACTCCTCGAGCAGTTCGACGCCCGTCTGAAGGCGATGATCGAGGCCCGCCGCCTGCCCGCCGACCCGCTGGAGATGCACCACGTCACACTGGGCCGGAACATGTGGAAGCGAACGGGACGCGCCTACCCGCCGGTGCCGCAAGACGGCTGGACCCGCCACCCACCGCCGAAGGTCGCGGCGCCCAAGGCGCCGGCCAGGCCCCGCGCGGCCGCGGCAGCAGCGAAGCCGTCGGGCCAAGCCGATGGCAAGAGCTAGCCGGTTTCTTCGATAGGTCCATCTCAGAGATCGAGACCCAAGGACGCGTCTAGGTCCCCGATCGGGCCTTTCGGCACCGGCGGTAGGGGGAAGTCGCGGCTGGCGACCACCAGGCAGAAGTCGTCGGTGATCGGTGCGCCGTCGAGATGACGGTCGAGTGCTTCGAGGATGGCGTCGTGGGCCTGCTGCGGACTCTGGGCCCCCGCCACCAGCTTCTCGAGACGCCGGTAGCCGAAGGCCCGGTCCTCGGAGTCGACGGCTTCCGGCAGGCCGTCGCTGAATAGCACCAGAAGATCCCCGGGCTCGAGCCGGGTCTCGCCCGAGGCGAGGTCGAGCTCGGCCCGCAGACCGAGAGGCAGGCCGCCACTTCCGAGCTCGCTGAGCGTGCCGTCGCTTCGCCGCAGCAGTGGGTAAGGGTGAGCGGCGGTCGCGTACTCGAGCCGGCCGGTCGACGGCTCGAGCAAGCCGTAAAACAGGCTCATGAAGTTTCGCGGGCCGCCGGTGCGCACCAGGTTCCGGTTGAGCAGCTGGAGAACCGCCCTTGGATCGGGGTCGATGTCGATGGCGACGTGGAGCGTGGCGTTGGCGATCGCCATGAGCAATCCGGCGGCGATGCCGTGACCACTGGCGTCGCCGATCAAGATTGCGAGGCGGCCGTCGGCGAGCCGGTGGAAGTCGTAGTAATCGCCGCCGACCTCGTTGGCGGTGCGGTAGGTATGGCGGAGGGTGTAGCCGGCGACCTGCGGCGCTGCTGCGGGTAGGAGGTCCCGTTGAAGCTGCCGGGCGATCTCGAGCTCGTCGCGCACCCGCACCTGGTCGACCAGCTCGAGGGCCAGGAGGAAAGTGAGCCCGGCGGTGCTGAAAATGAACCACAGCGGCGAGGCGTCGAACACCACTCGTCCGCGGAAGTCGAACGCCAGACCGAAGTCGAGGGCCCCGAGGAGCGCCACGAACAGCGATGCCGCGAACAGGAAGCGGCGCGCCGGCGTGAGCCGGAACGAGAACCCGAGGAACAGGATCCGCAGCCGGTAGAGCAGTCGCGCCGGGCCCGGCGGTGGCTCGTTTTCGAGCGCGTGGTCCCGTGCCAAAACCGTGTAGGCCTTGGCCGCGTCGCGACGGAACAGGCCTCGGAGATCGTCGGTCCGCAGACCGCTGGCGTAGGCACGGACTCCCTGGAGCAGGGTCTTCTTGGCGACCGGAGGTGTCTTACCCATATCCGGCACTACGGTAGACGAAGGCTGCCGGTTGCCTCGGCTCCGGTCGGCTCCCGCATTGCGGCCGGCGGGTATTGCGCCCGCGTTTGGATCGCTCGGTCAGGGATCAGGCCGCGAACAGCGACTGGAGTTTCATCGCCAGACCCATGTCGCCACCGATCTGGAGCTTGCCGCTCATAAAAGCCGACATCCCGTCGAGCTTGCCGTCGATCAGATCGGCGAAGTCTGAGCTCGCCATGGTCACGGTCATGCTGGGGGAAGCGTGGGCCCCCGGCGTGACCTGGCACGCTCCGTCCTTGATCGTGACGCAATGGCTGCCGCCGCCGTCGCCGCTCAAGTCGTATTGGATTACGGCGTCGAGGCCGCGCGCGGCGTTGGCGTTGAGCCGGCCGGGCATCTGCTCGAAGATGGTTTTGACACGGGATTCGAGATCGCTCATGACGGGCTCCTGGAATGCTCGGGCGAAGTACTTCGGGGTCGCGAGTATACAAGCCCCGCAATCGTCGCAGTATCTCGGGACGCATCTCTGGAGGCATCTCTTGAGGTATCGAGAAGCCGCCCGACCGGAGGAGGGCTGGACTGTCGGCGCCGAGCTGCGGATCAGAGGTTCTTGATCGCGATCTGCGGGATCGGGTCGCCCGGGTCAAAGCCGAGGATCTGAGCGTAGAACGACAGTTCGGCTTCGAGTGCGGAGGCGATGTTCGCCGCCTGCCGAAAACCGTGACCCTCGCCCGCGAACTCCACGAGCGCGACCGGCACACTCCGGCGCTCGAGAACGCTCGCCATGGCTTCGGTCTGGCTCGGTGGCACCACCTTGTCTTCGAGCCCTTGGAAGAAGATCACCGGGCACGACAGCGAATCAGCGGCGTAGAGCGGCGAGCGGGCGCGGTAGAGGTCGGGTCGCTCGGCGAGCGGAGCCACCAGTCGATCGAGGTAGCGAGACTCGAACTTGTGGGTGTCGTGAGCGAGAGCCGCCAGGTCGCCGACGCCGTAGTAGCTGGCGCCGGCGCGAAACACCTTGCGAAAAGCGAGGGCGGCAAGCACGGTGAAGCCGCCGGCGCTGCCGCCGCGAATCAGCAGCCGATCCGGGTCGACCAGACCGCTCGCGCACAGACTGCGGGCGGCGGCGACGCAGTCGTCGACATCGACGACGCCCCAAGCGCCGTCGAGCCGCTGTCGATACTCGCGGCCATAGCCGGTGCTGCCGCCGTAGTTGACGTCGACGACCGCGAAACCGCGGCTGGTCCAGAACTGGATCGCGAGGTCGTAGCCGTCATCAGCGGCGGCGGTGGGGCCGCCGTGGGTCCTCACGATCAGCGGCGGGCGCTCGCCGTCGGGTGCTCGGTAGTCGGAGTTGACCGGCGGGTAGAAGAATCCGTGGGCTTGCGCGCCATCGGTGCTCGAGAACTCGATCGGGGATCCCGACGACAAGAACCGCGGATCGGGCGCCGGACTGGCGGTTCGACGCAGCTCCTCGGTGGCGCCGGTCGAAAGCTCGAGTCGCACCACCGCCGCCGGACGATCGGGCGCCGACGCGATGAAGACGGCGTGGCTCGAGTCGGCGACCACGCCGTCGATCCAGGTGTAGCGGTCGCAGATCGTCTCGAAGTGTCCCGAGTCGAGATTCAGTCGGCCGAGGCGCCACCGGCCTTGCTGGTGGTAAGCGCACACCACCGTGGCGGCGTCCGCGAAGGCGTAGGTGCGCATCCCGAACAGCCATTGGGGCAGCCCACACTCGGCGGCCATCGGCGCCAGGTTGCGGATCGACTGCGGGGCGAAACCTCGTGAAGCGCGGTGGAGATTCCACCAGCCACTCTCATCAGACACGAAGTGGAGCACACCGTCCGGCGACCACTCGGGCTGGAAGATCGACTCGCTCGGACCACCGGCAACGCATCGCGCGTCTTGGGGCACCCCCGCGGCATCGACTTCGGCGACCCACAGCCGAGTGCCGTCCCAGGGCATGTTCGGGTGGTCCCACGACAGCCACGAGAGCTGGCGGCCGTCGGGGCTGGGACGCGGGTTCGACAAGAAATCCGGTCCCGCCACGAGGACCGTCGGCTCGCGGTGCGTTCGAGCCTCATGGTCTTGGGCCGCGATGTCGATGTCGATGGCGACGATCGTCGCCTGGGACTGCGGTCCCGCTTCGCGAATCGCGAGCAGTCGCTGGCGTCTCGAGTCGACGCACAGGTCCGCGAACGCCCCTCCGTTTTGGGGAGTGAGCGCGACCGCGTTGCCGTCTCGGCCCAGACGGTAGACTCGGCCGTCGGCGTAGTGCGAGAACAGCACCGCGTCTCCGAAGACCGAGTGCTCGAAGATCGCCGCGGCGCCGCCGCCGTACTCGTGGACCCGGGTCCTGGCGTTCCAGGGCTCGGGGACGAGGTCGGCCACCTCGCCGTCGCGCCACTGCACGATAGCGGTGCGCCCGCCTTGTTGCGGCCGCCGCTCGCTCCAGACCACGGCATCGCGCTCGATTCCCGGCTCGCTCAGGCGCGTGGCGGCACGCGCGACATCGGCCGCTGCGATCGGCGAGCGCCAGGCACCGCATGGCGCGACCGGAGTCACTCGGTCATCCTGAGGGGCCGCATCGGCAGAGGGTGGTTGCTGTCGGAATACGGCCTGCGTCACTCGTCGGTGACGCATCCCTCGGACGCCGACTTGACGGTCTGGATGTAGCGAAACAGCACGCCGCGCTCGGCCTTGAGCGGTGGCGGAACGAAGGCCTGGCGCCGGCGCTCGAGCTCGTCATCGGAGACCGTCGTGTCGATGCGGTGGGTGGCGGCGTCGATGACGATGGGATCGCCGTCGCGAACCAGCGCGATCGGCCCGCCTTCTTGCGCCTCGGGGGTGACATGACCGATCAGGAAGCCGTGGGAGCCTCCCGAGAAGCGTCCGTCGGTGATCAACGCGACCTTGTCGCCGAGTCCGGCGCCGACGATCGCCGAAGTCGGAGTCAGCATCTCGGGCATCCCGGGACCGCCCTTCGGCCCTTCGTAGCGGATGACGATGACCTCGCCGCCCGCGATCTCGCCGTTCTCGAGCGCGCGCAGCATCGCCTCCTCGGAGTCGAAGACTCGCGCCGGTCCTTCGAAGCGACGGCCCTCCTTGCCGGTGATCTTGGCCACTGCGCCTTGAGGCGCCAGGTTGCCGCGCAGGATCTGGATGTGGCCGCGGGGCGAGATCGGTCGGGAGAGACTCGCGATGACGTCTTGGCCTGGTGCGAGCCGCGGCGCACCCTCGAGGTTCTCTGCCAGGGTGCGACCGGTCACCGTACGGCAATCGCCGTCGAGCAGACCGTGCTCGAGCAGCTCGGCGAGTACCGCCGGTGTGCCGCCGATGTTGTGGAGATCCTCCATGACATAGCGGCCGGAAGGCTTGAGGTCGGCGAGGATCGGCACCCGGTCGCTCACCGCCTGGAAGTCGTCGATCCCCAGATCGACAGAGACCGCGCGCGCCATCGCGATCAGGTGGAGCACCGCGTTGGTCGAGCCGCCGAGCGCCACCACCACGGTCATCGCGTTCTCGAACGCCGCCCGAGTCATGATGTCTCGTGGCTTGAGGTCGAGCTCGAGGAGCTTCCGGACCGCCGCCCCAGCCTGCCGGCACTCCTCGAGCTTGGCGGGGTCGGTCGCCGGGATCGACGAGCTCGCCGGCAGCGACATGCCGAGCGCCTCGATCGCGCAGGCCATGGTGTTGGCGGTGTACATGCCGCCGCAGGCGCCGGGCCCGGGACAGGCGTTGCGGACGATGGTCTGGCGTTCGTCCTCGGAGAGCGTACCGGCGATCGCTTCGCCGTAGCTCTGGAACGCCGACACCACGTCGAGCGGGCCACCGGCCCACGAGCCGGGCTTGATGGTGCCGCCGTACACCATCAGCGACGGCCGGTTCACCCGCGCCATGCCCATGATGCACCCGGGCATGTTCTTGTCGCAGCCCGGGACGGTGATGCAGCCGTCGTAAAACTGGGCCATGAGTACGGTCTCGATCGAATCGGCGATCAGGTCGCGCGATTGCAGCGAGTAGCTCATGCCCTCGGTGCCCATCGAGATGCCATCGCTGACCCCGATGGTGTTGAACCGAAGACCGACGCACCCAGCCTGATTGACGCCTTCCTTGACCGCGGCCGCGAGGTCGAGGAGGTGCATGTTGCAGGTGTTGCCCTCCCACCAGACGCTGGCGATGCCGATCTGCGGCTTGCCCAAGTCGGCGCGGGAGAGGCCAGCGCCCAGGAGCATCGCCTGCGAGGCGCCCTGCTGTCGTGGCTCGGTGAGCCGGGAGGAGTAGCGGTTGAGCTTGATCATCGACGATGTGCTTCCGGTTGGCCTTGACCGCCTGCCGCGACTGCGGCCGCGCACTTGCGGGCGAAAAGGGGTATTATCTTAAGACGAATGGCGCCAGATCGAGCTCGCGTGTCACGCAGCCGGCTCGGCCGCTATTGTTCACCAGTCCCGAGGATTTCGGGAGAGGAGTATCGAAATGAAGAAGTTGATTCTCGCCGCTGCCATTCTCGCCCTGTTGGTTCCGGTCGCCGCATTCGCCGTCGAAGACGGCAGCTGGACCGGCGAAGTTCTCGACATGGGCTGCTACGCCAAAGGCCAGAGCGGCGCTGGACACGCCACCTGTGCTCAGAAGTGCTTGAACGGCGGCTCTGCGATGGGCCTCTTGACCAGCGACGGCGCGGTCGTGCTGGTTTCGAAGGAGTCGGACGCCGACGCCTACAAGACCCTCCAGGGTCTCGGTGGCGCGGTGGCCAAGGTCGAGGGAACGTCCGAGCAGGTCGACGGCAAGACCACGGTCACGGTCAAGAGCGCCGCGAAGTCTGAGTGACGCATTCCTTTGCGTCGGTTTGAATCCGGGGGATGGCCGAGCCATCCCCCGTTTCGTGTCCGGGGATCTTAGAGAGAGCATGCGCCAGTCGGAGGTGTCCATGATGAGAGTCACCGGTCGGCAGTCCAAACCCCTTCTGGCGCTGGCAGCGTGCGCCCTGGCTGCGGGCATCGCGCTTGCGGCGTGCTCGCCGTCCGATACTGGCGGCGCCAGTGGTGATGTCGAATCGGGACCGCGGCTCGAAGTCGTGGTCCCCGGGTCGGCGTTCCACGGCGTGCACGGGCTCACCGTGGCGCCCGACGGCAGCCTGCTCGCGGGCAGCGTGGTCGGCCAGGCGATCTACCGGGTCGATCCCGACAGCGGTGCGGTCAACGAGTGGATTGGCCCGCCGGAAGGCATGGCCGACGATCTCGAATTCGGACCGGGCGAGCAGCTGGTTTGGACCTCGATCATCTCCGGATTGGTGCGCACCCGTGGCGCCGACGGGGAGCTGCGAGTGCTCGCCGAGGGCTACCCGGGTGCCAACGCGGTCGCGTTCGATGCCACGGGTCGGCTGTTCATGAGCCAAGTGTTCCAGGGCGACGCGTTGTGGGAGCTCGACCCTCGGGGCGAGCGACCACCGCGCCGGATCCTCGATGCTCCCGGTGGGCTCAACGGCTTCGATTTCGGATCCGATGGCAAGCTTTACGGCCCGTTGTGGTTCCGCCACCAGGTGGTCCGGGTCGACGTCGACAGCAGCGAGATGACGGTTGTCGCCGACGGCTTCGGAACTCCGGCCGCCGCGAACTTCGACTCGAAGGGCCGGCTTCACGTCCTCGATACCGAGCGCGGCGAAGTGGTGCGAGTCGACACCGAAAGTGGCGAGAAGACCGTGGTCGCCCAACTGAAGCCGAGCCTCGACAACCTCGCGTTCTCGGCCGACGATCGGCTCTTCGTCTCGAACATGGCCGACAACGCCATTCTCGAGGTCGATCTCGAGAGCGGCAAGGCGCGGACCCTCGTCGAGGGCAAGCTGGCGATGCCGGGGGGCATCGGGCTTTGGGAAGACGAGGGTCGAGTCACTCTCTACGTCGCCGACACCTTTGCCTACCGCACGGTCGACGCCTCGAGCGGCGAGGTAACCACGGTGCGGCGGATGCACGCGCAGAGCACCGAAGAGCTCGACTACCCGTTCTCGGCATCGGCGACAGCCGACCAAGTGCTGCTCACCAGCTGGTTCTCGGGGACCGTCCAGCGGGTCGATCGCCGAAGCGGCGAGAGTCTCGAGATGCTCCACGGGTTCGCCGGGCCGGTGGCGGCGGTAGCTCTCGAGGACGGGCGGTTGGTGGTCGCCGAACTCGGCAGCGGGAGCCTGGTGGTGGTCAGCGGTGCGCACGGTGAGACCCGTGACACGGTGCTCGGTGAGCTCGGGGGTCCAGTGGCGCTGATCGCGGCCGGCGGTACCAAGGTGTTCGTCACCGAGAGCGCGGGTACGCTGTCGGAAGTCGACATCGCGACCGGGGCGAAGCGCGTGATTGCTTCAGGGTTGGTAGCTCCCGAGGGGTTGGCGCAGCTCGCCGATGGCGGCATCGTGGTCGCGGAGGTGGGTCTCCAGCGGTTGGTTCGAATCGACCCCACAGACGGCAGTGTCGAGGTACTGATCCCCGGACTGCCGATCGGCCTGCCGCCACCCCCGGGAGTTCCTCCAGCCTATGTTCCAACCGGGGTTGCGGTGTCTGCGGACGGCACGGTGTACTTCACATCCGACCTCGAGAACGCGATCTACCGATTGCGGGTCTTGTGAGGTTCCGGACGTTTTACTCCGCCGTCGGCTCCGTCAACGTCCTTCACCTCACGGCGGTCGTTGCGGCGTCGGCCTGCGGCCGCCGACGCAAGGAAGCTTGCTCTCGCCTGTCATCAACTTGGCACTGGCAGAAGAATCGTAATAGCCACATCCGGTGCAGAAGGTACCTAGCGTGCCCCTTCTTGGGGTAGCGGCCGACCTTAGGCGGCCGACGACTGAGCGAGGTTGCCTCGCGCACCAAGTGCCGCGCAAAGAACAGCGGCCACCTCAATACGGCGTGGCACGTTCCACCTAGGCGCCCTCGAGAACTTGGAAGAAGCAATCGAGCTCGCCTATTCCGCCGACGAGCGGCACCCGGTGGTGGAGGCGTTTGCCGAGCACTGCCTGGAGGGCGGCCGCCCCTGTCTCGATATCGCTGCCGGCGACGAGATGTTCGACTACGCCCTCGACGAGCAGCACCATCATCGGGGGCTGGCGCTGCTCGCCTACCTGCGTTCCGGGCTCACTGCCT
>JAQBHE010000053.1:0-2679 GCA_032128015.1 Holophagae bacterium | reverse complement strand
AATCGACCGTTGGGAGGGCGCGGAACCGGATCCCGTCGATCCCTCTCCTCCGAGCGGCAGCGCCGCGATCGACATCGCTCGGCGCGACCGCTGGGTCGAGCGCGAGACCGTAAGGCTTCTCTACGGTCATCCGATCGCGCTCTACATCGCGGGCTTCGCGGTCGCCGCGATCGGCATCACCGTGCTCTGGCCGCAGGTGGCACGGCCGATCGCCACCGGCTGGCTGGTGGCCGTCGCGCTGCTCGCGATCGCCCAAGTGACCGCGGTCCAGACCTTCCGCCGGCGCGAGCGCGACCACCAGCTCGAGAGATGGGGTTACGCCTACCTGGGCTCGGCGGCACTTGCCGGCGGCGCCTGGGGATTCATCTCCCTGGCCCTGTTCCCCTCTGCCTCGCTCCCTCACCAGTCCTTCGTGATGTCGCTGGTCGCCGGCGTGACCGCCACCGCACTGCCGGTGCTGGCGCCGTCGCGGTGGGCGTTTCCGTTGTTCGCGACCGCCGCCGTGCTGCCACTCGTGGCTCGCCTGGCAACCGTCGAGGAGCCGCTCGGCTCCGGGATGGCCGCGATTGCCGCGGTGTTCCTGATCACTCTGTTGATGCTGTGGCAACGCATCCGCCAGACCCTGGTTGCGGGCCTCGAGGTTCGCTACGAAAGCGGTGAGCTGCAATCCGAGTTGCTGTCGGTCAACGAGGGCCTGATCGTCCAGATCGAGGGGCGAAAACAAGCCGACCGAGAGCTCGAGGAGCGCGACATGATCCTCGAGGCGGTGAGCTTCGCCGGCGAGCGCTTGCTCCACAGCAAGACCTCGATCAATGACCCCCAGCCGATCCTCGCCCGCCTCGGCGAAGCGGCCAGGGCCAGCCGCGCGAGTTTGATCACGTTGGTCGACGGCGATCGCGACCTTGTCAGCCCCGGGCACCACTCCGAGTGGTGTCGCGATGCCGCCGCGGCGTTGCCTCGCCAGCCGCCGTTCTTCCCCGCCGCCAACCCGCGTTGGGTCGAGCGCCTGCGCCGGCGTCGTGCGATTGCCGGCAGCCGTCGCGAGTTCACCTCGGTCGACCGAGCGTGGCTCGAGCGCTGGGATGTGCGCTCCCTGGCGGTGCTGCCGGTGTTCGCCGACCAACGATGGTGGGGGTTGCTGGTGTTCGAGGACCAGCAGGATCGGTCCTGGTCGAAGACAGAGCTCGAAGCGTTGGCAACCGCCGCCGATATCTTGGGCGCGGCGGTTCACCGCGTCGACGCCGAGGCGGCACTCGCCAGCAGTGATTCCCGCTACCAAATGCTCGCGAACAACACCAACGATGTTGTCGGTCTCCACGACATCGCCGGCCGTTTCGTGTACGTCAGCCCCTCCTGCCTCGACCTCCTGAACTACCGCCCCGAGGACCTTCTCGGCAAGGACCTCGGCACCCTCTGCAGCCCCGAAGAAAGACGCCGGATCGAAGCCGAGGGACTGGCGCCGGCGCGGCGACGCGAAGCGTCGTCGGTGCGCTGGTTGGCGCGCCGGCGTGACGGCGAGACTCGATGGGTCGAGACCATCACCCACGCCGTCGAGGACGCCTCGGGTGACGTCGGGATGCTCGTGACCTCGACCCGCGACATCACCGGCCACAAGGAGACCGAGGACCAGCTGTTCCACGAGCAGGAACTGGCTCACGTGACCCTGCGGTCGATCGGAGACGGGGTGATCACCACCGCCGATACCGGTGGCGTCCGCTTCCTCAACCCGATCGCCGAGCGCCTGACCGGGTGGACCAACTCCAGCGCCCGTGGTCGATCGATCGAGCGGATCTTCAATGGTGCCCGCTCGGAGGATCAGGCGCGGGTGACCTCCTTGATCAACCGCTGCCGCCAGCACGATCGTCCGGTGCAGGGCGACGGCACCGTCCGGCTGCTCGACACCGACGGCCAGGAGCTCACGGTCGAGGTTTCGTGCGCACCGATCCACGATCAAGACGGACAGACCCTTGGGCAAGTGGTGGTGCTCCGCGACGTCACCCACAACCAGCGGCTGGCCGCCCAGCTCACCTACCAGGCGTCTCACGATGCCCTGACCGGCTTGTTGAACCGGCGCGAGTTCGAGGTCCGCCTTGGCGAGCTGGTCGCCGAAGTCACGGCGCGAATCAGCAACGGCGAAGCACCGATCAGCCACGCGCTGTGTTACCTCGATCTCGACCAGTTCAAGGTGATCAACGACACCTGCGGTCACATCGCCGGCGACGAGCTGCTGCGCCAGATCTCCAAACTGCTGCGCGCCCAACTGCGTCACAGCGACATCGTGGCGCGGCTCGGCGGCGACGAGTTCGGCGTCCTGCTCCGCGAGTGTCCGGTCGAGAAGGCGATCGCGATGGCCGAGCAACTTTGTCGGGCCATGAGTGGGCATCGCTTCACCTGGCAGGACCACGTGTTCCGAATTGGCGCCAGCGTCGGAGTCGTCGAGGTCGACGCCAGTACCACCAGCGAAAGCCAGATCCTCAGCGCCGCCGATGCCGCCTGCTACGTCGCCAAGGACAACGGGCGCGGCCGGGTGCACCTGTTGCGGCACGATGACGGCGTCGAGATCCACACCGGAGAAATGCGTTGGATCTCGGCGATCCACAGCGCCCTCGAGGCTGATCGTTTCCTGCTTCGTTACCAGCCCATCGTCGCGCCCGGACTGCTCGCACCGGGACCCGAGCG
>JAQBHE010000052.1:0-2610 GCA_032128015.1 Holophagae bacterium | reverse complement strand
CCTCATTGACCGCTTTGCTCTCCTCGAGCTCGAGGACCAGGAGGTCGGTCTGCCAGCGGATGTTTGCGGGGGCGTAGTCGAGCTCGGTCTTGAGGCTGTCCACCGTGGCTGCAACGCGGTGCAGCGCCACAGCCGTGTCGCTGAGCCCGCTCGTCGGGTTCATGAAGCTCAGCGGTGTCGTGACGACGGATACGGGCTTGTTCAAGCTCGAGCTCACGACGCCGGCCCAGGCCTCGCCATCGTCGTCGTGGGACCCGAACCCACTCGAGATTGGGTGACTTCCCGCGAAATCGGCAACGTTCTTCTGTGCCCGCGCGAGCTTGTCGGCGGTGAGGTACTCCTTCGCCAGCTCTTCGATCCGAGCCTCCATCTCGCGGCACGTCCCGACCGCGATGGGCTGTGCTGTCCCGAAGAGGTCCTTGCCGTCCCCGTTCTCGAAAAACTGCACCAGACGACTGGCGACCATCCACATGCCGAGCAGGGCGGACTCGTCGTCCCCTAGTGCCAGGAACGCGCGACATGTCGGGATCGAGCGCATCTTCCAGAATATCGTGGTGCGGTTGATGGAAGGGCTCTCGTTGCGCTCGAGAATGTTGTCGGCCGCGCGCTCGACCGCGACGGCGAAATAGCGGTTGAAGGACTCGAGAGACATCCGCAATGGCGTCGGCGGCGGGATTCCGACGCTGCCGGGGTTGCTCGATGCGCATCCGGCAGCAACGACGAGAGCGATCGGGAAGAGTCGTCCGAGCATGAGCGGGCCTCCGAGGTGAAGACCCACCAAGTTATTGCACCGCACCCTGGCGATCGGGTGTGTTCTCCATGGCCGTGCTCGGGCAGCAGGTGGGATGCTCTGAACGGTCGGAGCGTGGGCGTCTTTCGGGTGGTCTACAGACAATAAAAGTCTCGAATCAGCCGATTGATGGATGAGGTATGCCATTTATGGCATTACAATCTGCCGATTGATATAGAAGTCCCAGAGTGGCAGGCGATGGGCGAAACAGGTAATATAAGTCATATCACCGGGACTGATCCAGAAATCCTCGAGGGCCTCGGGCATCGCCTGCGCGCGCACCGGAAGGCCAGGCGCCTCACCCTTCTCCAGGCGGCAGAGCGGACCGGCCTATCACCGCGGACCGTCCACCGGGCGGAGTCCGGGAAGAACCCGACGCTGTTGACGTTGATCCGGCTCCTGCGTCTGTACGGCGACCTCGGCAGCCTCGATGGCGTACTGCGTGAGCCCGAGGTCAGCCCCATGGCCATGCTCGAGAAGCGGCGGGAGACTCCTCGTGGCTGAGGGCCGCGCCGAATCCAGGGTCCTCGCGCATGCGGAGGTCCGGCTCTGGGGTGAGACGCTGGGCGCGGTTGCCGAGCTGGGGGGCGGGCGGATCCTCTTCGAGTACGCCGACGACTTTCGGCGCCGAGGCCTGGAGATCTCGCCGCTGCACCTTTCGCTGGAGCATTCAGGTCCGCGGGCCTTCGCTGAGCTGCGGCGGAAGCCCGCGTTCGGTGGACTGCCAGGCGTGTTGGCGGACGCGCTGCCCGACGCGTTCGGCAACAAGGTCATCCGCGCCTTCTTCGCCGCGCGCGGCCAGAGCGAGCGCGCACTCAGCCCGGTGCAGCGCCTGCTCTACGTCGGCGAACGCGCCATCGGTGCGCTGACGTTCCATCCCGCCGAGCCGATGCCCGTGCGACCCGCCGAGCTCGAGTCGCTCGAACTCGCCGCCCTGGTCCGCGACGCGCGCCGCATCGTCGAAGGCGACGCCGACATCGCGATCCCTGAGATCTACCGCATCGGTGCCTCGGCCGGCGGCATGCGGCCGAAGGCGGTGGTGCTGTTCGACCCGGCGACCCACACGATCCGCTCCGGCAACGCGCAGCCGACGGCCACCGACATCCCCTGCATCCTGAAGTTCGACGGCGTCGGCGACGGCGCCACGGTCGACGCCCTCGGCGAGCCGCAGGCCTACAACCGCGTCGAAGCCGCCTACACGGCGATGGCGCGCGCCGCCGGACTCACCACCGCGACGATCACCATGCTCGACGTCGACGGCTACGCCCACCTGCTGGTGCAACGATTCGATCGCGAGCGCGACGAACGCATCCACCAGCACACTCTCGGTGGCCTCGTCCACGTCGACTACAACGAGCCGGGCTCCAGCAGCTACGAGGAGTACCTGCGCGCCGCGCTGCGCCTCGGCATGCCGTACGCCGCGATCGAGGAAGGCTACCGCCGCATGCTGTTCAACGTGCTCGCGGTCAACCAGGACGACCACGTCAAGAACCTGTCGTTTCACATGGGGCGCGACGGTCGCTGGCGGCTGGCGCCGGCGTACGACCTGACGTTCGCCAAGGGCCGCGGCTTCACGGCTCAGCACCAGATGCGCGTGCAGGACAAGACCAGCGGCATTCACGAACGCGACCTGCTGGCAGTCGGCGCGCTGTTCGACCTCAACAAGCCCAACGTCCTGCTGGCGGCCGCGCGTGCAGCGATCGCGCGGTGGGAAGAGTTCGCGGCGGCAACCAAGGTGCCGGCGGCGACGGTGGCCGCGATCCGCCGCACGCTCGATGGCCGCGCCGCCCAGTTGGCGGCGTGAGACGACGGCGCGCCGG
>JAQBHE010000051.1:0-9093 GCA_032128015.1 Holophagae bacterium | reverse complement strand
TGCCAAGGCCTACCAGCCCAATCCACCCGAATGGGAGTACCCCGAAGGCGCTGAGGTCAAGAAGCTCTCGGGGGCGGGCAACCTCTACCTGGGGAAGAGCTACTTCGTGTGCCACGCCTTGGCCAACGAGCGGGTCAGAGTCGAGCACTTCGAGGATCGTGTGCTCATCAGCTACCGCCACATGCTGATCCGAGAGATCAACCGGACCACCGGCCGCAGCCAGACGATCCTCAAGCCCTACGGGCCGACCGGCCACGGCCTCTGAGCCCCCTGTCAGCCCCCTCCTGGCTCGCCGAGGGCGGACCAGGAGGGGGGCTGATTCCCAAAGCCGCCTCAGCCCCCAAAAGAGGGGACTCGCAGGACCGCTCCACCAACGAATAGTGTTACCTATGTCCCGAGGCCAAACTGTTACCTATGTCCTGACGCTGGACAGCTTGGTCGGCCGAACGCGAAGATGTCGGCGCCTACGCGATTCTGCGATAGGCGGTGACGTCGTGCGGTCGTCTCGTTCGGGTGCGGTCGGATCGCCGGCATTCGCGCTCGATCGTCGGCCGCCCAAGCTCGGCCGCTACGTTCGGAGGGCGGCATTCGAGCGGCGCCGGATTGGGTCGCACCGGCGCTGGTAGCCGAGAACTTCTACGGCACGGGTTCTCAACCGTGCACTCGATGACCGGCGCTCTCGAGCGCATTCACCGCCTGCGCGAGGGCGCGCTCCGGCACCAACAGGTAGTCGGTATCGTAGGTCGAGAGCGCGAAGATCGGCACCCCGGCCTCGGCGAGCGGCGCCGTGAGCGCGGCGAGAATGCCGGTCAGGGAGAAATCGAGGGGACCGGCCACGCGCAAGGCGCGTAGTCCGCTCTCGACCCGGGCGCCTGGCGGCGTTCGCCCTTCCTCGGCAAGCACCGACAGCTCGTCGGCGCTGCGGCTGAGCGCGAACAGAACGCCTCCCGGATCCGCAGGCAACGGCTGATCGGCTGCCAGCCGGCCGACCGCGAAGCGCCCGGGCAGGAGCGCCAGATCGAGGCCCTCGACGGTCGTGGTCACCGCGGCAGAACGCCCTCGAAAAAGACCTTGAGCAGACTGTCGAGGTAGGCGTCGTCGCCGCCTGCGCGGTCTGGGATCCACGACAGCGTGGTGTCCTTCGCGAGGAACCAGTACATGCACATCGAGATGAACAACGCCAACAGGTGCTCGGACGGCACATCGTCGCGCAGCCGCCCAGCCTGCTGTTCGCTGCGAATCCGCGCGGCGCCGCCGCGCACCAGCTCCGGGTAGCTCATCCGGCTCAGCCGCGGATCCTCGAGGTTCATCCGGGCCGCGAGCCGGACGTACTCGGGGTTGGATTGGAGAAATCGGAAGTAAGTCTCGATCGACCGCCGCAACAGGGCGGCTCCCGGCTCGCCAATCATCAGCCGGGCCTGCTCTTCGGCATAGGCCTTCATCCGTAGGCGCTTGACCTCGGACCACAGGTCGTCCTTCGAGCCGAAGTGGTGATGGATCAGGCTCTTGGTGACGGCCGCCTGGAGAGCGATGTCGTTCATCGACGTGGCCGCGAATCCGTTCTCGACAAACAGCCTCTCGGCGGCGCCGAGGATCGAGGCTCGGGTCGCCCGCGGATCGCGGCGGCGCACCGGCGGTTGCGGCGAGGCTTCGCGATCCGCGGTCACGGCTAGGTCCTAGGTTCCGAGCCCGGTGGGTTCGATTCCCGACTCGATCCAACAGCCGCCGAGCACCCGCGTGCCGTCGTAGAACACTGCCGCCTGGCCCGGCGCGACCGCCGCGACTCGCTCGTGGAAGCGGACCGACACTCGACGTCCGGGCTGCGGCCGGATGGTCGCCTGTACTCCTGGGTGCCGCGAGCGAATCTTCACCGTGGCCTCCACCTCGCCCTCCGGTGGCCGGCCGATCCAGTGCAGGCGCTCGCCGCACAAACCCACGGCGTCGAGCGCCTGCCGCGGACCGACCCGTACCCGGTTGTGCTCGGGATCGACACCGAGCACGTAGAGACGCTGGCCGCTCGAAACGCCGAGGCCGCGGCGCTGGCCAACCGTGTAGCGATAGTAAGGATCGCCGTTGCCCAGCAGGCGGCCTTCGTCATCGACGATTTCGGCGCCCGCGCCGGCGATCTCGGCGCCGGTGATCGCCGGTGGGCTCGCTGCGGCGACCTTCGTGTTCTCGGTGCGCTCCGGGCGCTCCGTGCGCTCAGCGATCTGGCCCTCCACGAAGTCCTTCACCCCATCGGCCACGAAACATACCTCGAAGCTCTCACCCTTCTCGGCCACCACCAGCCCGCGTGACCGCGCGTGCTCGCGGACCTCGACCTTGGTCAGCTCGCCGAGCGGAAACAGCGCTTGACCGAGCTGCTCTTGGGTGAGCTCGAACAAGTAGTACGACTGATCCTTGGCCTGGTCGCGCGCGGCATGCAGCTCCCACCCGTCTGCGCCTTCGACGATCCGGGCATAGTGGCCGGTGGCGAGCCGTTGAGCGCCCAAGCGGCGCGCGCGCTCGACCAGGAGATCGAACTTCACGAAAGTGTTGCAGCGGATGCATGGACTCGGCGTGCGGCCTCCCAGGTAGTCGTCGATGAACGGGTCGACGACATCGCGGCGGAACTCGGAGTCCATGCGCAGGGTGTAGTGAGGGATCCCGATCTGGTGGGCCACCCGGCGCGCGTCGGCGAGGTCGAGCGAGCCGCAACACCGCCCGCGAGCGGCTTCGTGCGAGCGGTCCCACAGCAGCATCGAGAGCCCGACCACCGGCACTCCTAGGTCGGCGAGCAGGCAGGCAGCCACCGATGAATCGATGCCCCCGCTCATCGCCACCGCGATCGGGGCTGTTGCCGCGATCGCCCCAAGATCGCGGGCGCCAAAATCGCACACTACATCGCCAACCGGATTCGGCACGGCGTTCACCGCGACCCCACTGCGGGGCCGGCCATCTCGAGCTCGAGAAGCGCCGCCACCTCGGTGGCCAGTCGATCGAGAAAGCGATCCACCTCGGCGGCGTTGTTGGTGATCCCGAAGCTGACCCGGATCGACGAGCGCGCGAGGTCGGGATCGAGACCGATCGCGAGCAGGGTCGCGCTCGGCTCGAGCGATCCGGAAGCGCACGCGGCTCCGGTGGAGACCGCGTACCCCGCCATGTCGAGCCGAATCAGCAGGCTCAGACCGTCGACGCCGGCGATCGAGACGTGGGAGGTGTTGGGCAAGCGAAGACTGCTCCGGCAATTCACGGTCGCGCCGGGAATACTCGCCAGCCCGGACTCGAAGCGATCGCGGAGTGCTCCGAGCACCCGGCCGCGTTCGCAAAGCTCGCCGAAGGCGAGCTCCGCAGCCCGTCCCAATCCGACGATCGCAGGCAGATTCTCGGTCGAGGCGCGCCGCCGCCGTTCCTGGCTGCCGCCTGTGAGCGAGCCCTCGAACGCAACACCCGATCGGATCCACAGCGCCGCCGAACCGACCGGGCCGTGGAACTTGTGACCCCCCAGGGTCAAGAAGTCGACACCGAGAGCGTCAGCGTCAACCGCGATCTTGCCCACCGCTTGGACCGCATCGCACAGGACTAGGACCCCACGATCGCGGCAGACGCGGGCGATCTCAGCCACCGGTTGGATGGTCCCGAGCTCGTTGTTCGCCAACATCACCGCCACCAACCGAGTCTCGGGCCGAAGCGCGGCCGCGACGGCATCGGCGGCGATGACTCCGCCGCTATCGGGGGCGACCCTGGTCACTCGCACGCCTGCGGTCTCGAGCTCGCTCGCGATCTCGAGCTGGCTCGCGGTGACCGCGATCGAGGGGTGCTCGAAAGCGCTGATCACCAGGTGGCCGTCGACGGCGAAGCGCCCGAACACGCTACGCAGGACAGCGTTGTTCGCTTCCGTGCCCGAGGCCGTGAACACCAGGTCCACGGGCACCACGCCGATCAATCTTGCGACCTGCTCGCGAGCCTCTTCGATCGCCGCCCGCGCCGCCTGGCCTTCGCGGTGGACCGACGAAGGGTTGGCGTGGCCGGACCCCAGGAACGGCAACATCGCCTCGACCACCCGAGGGTCGGGAGGCGAGGTCGCGTTGTGGTCGAAGTAGGTTCGCTGCGCGGTCACCGAGGTCTCCGGTGAGATTCTAGCGAGGTTCAGGCCGGTCGCCTTCGCCTGACGGCTTCGTCGACGCCCTTCACCTCACGGCGGTCGTTGCGGCGCCGGCCTGCGGCCGTCGACGCAAGGATCTAGCTTCGGGCTTCGACGGCTTGATACTCGACTCAGATGCTACCGACCTCTTCGGCAGAAGGTAACTAGCCGGCCTCCAGCCCTGCCGGGCTTCAGCGGGATGGAGAAGCCGGGAGGCGATAGCATGAACTCGTGGTGTCGCAAGTGCTCTCCGGTCGCGGCGAGCGCCCGGGCAAGACCTCGGGCGCGACGCTTCTCGGCGCCGTCGTCGCGGTCGGCGTGGTCGTCACGCTCGGTGCGATCTTCGTTCCGCGTGCCATGGCGCAAGAGCCAGGACCGCCGGCCGCGGCCCCCGCTGACCCCGCACCCCCGACCGCCACGGTCGAGCCGGATCGCGAGCCCCAGCGCGAGAACAAGAACGAGACCAAGAAGCCGAGGCGTGCGGAGGTTCGGGCCGCGATCGCGGCGCTCGATCCCAAGTACCGCTTGTGGCTGGAAGAAGTCGAGCTCCTGATCAGCGAGGTCGAGCGGCTGGCCTTCCTCGAGATCGAGCAGGAGTACCAGCGCGACGCCTTCATCGACCGCTTCTGGCGCGCCCGCGATCCCTACCCGGACTCGGCGCGCAACGAGCTCCGCGAGCTCTGGACATCCAGGCTGGAGGAGGCACGAGAGAACTTCGGATCTCTCGTCGAGGACCGCGCCCGCTACTTCCTGCTCAACGGCCCGCCGACCGTTCGCCTGGAGTTCACTTGCTCCAACGTGGTCTACCCGCTCGAGCTCTGGTACTACCGGCGGAGCGAGAAGGTCAGCTACGAGTTCTTCATCTTGTTCGTGCGCCGGTGGGGCGGGCAGAAATTCACCCTGTTTCGCGCCAATGACGACCCCAGCGACCTCTTCGATTTCGGCGCTGGCAAGAAAGGCCTGCAGGCCGTGCTCCGAGACATCTACACCTGCCGCGACGGCGAGATTGTCGCCGCCGGCATCTCCAAGATCCTCCGCGACCCGATGGAGCAGGACATGCTGATGGCGCGCATCGAAGAGCCGCCAGTGAACCCGTCGCCCGAGTGGATCGCCACGTTCGCCGCCTACTCGACGGACCTCCCCGAGGACGCCTCCACTTTCGCCGCCGAGCTCGAGATCGCCTTCCCTTCGCGCTACCAGACGCGCACGGTCGCCGAGGTGACGATCGAGATCGACCCACCGGCCGCAGCGAGTGCTTCCCCCGCACCCAGCCACAACTACTTTCTCACCGGCGAGATCCTCCAGCAGGGTCAGCTGTTCGAGAACTTTCGCTATCGCTACGACTTCCCGGACGGCTCACTCACGCCCGATCAGCCGATCCTGCTCCAGTTCGAGCGCCGCCTACGACCCGGCTCCTACCGGATGGTGGTCAAGCTCGAAGAGCTGAACTCGCAACGGGTTTTCCGCGACGAGCGCGACATCGAGGTGCCCAGAATCGAGCCAGCTGGGGCTTCGCCGGCCGAAGCCGGCGACCCGGAGACCGAGAAGGTGCTCGCCGAAGCTGCAGCGGCCATCGGCACCGACATCCCGACGGTCCAGATCGTCGAGCCACGCGGCGAGATGCAGACCGGCATGGTCCGCTTCGACACCCTGACCACCGGCCAGGGCATCGTCGAGATGCGGTTCGCGCTCAACGGCCGGGTGGTGCTCCAGAAGCGTCGCGCGCCGTACTCGGTCGAGCTCGACCTGGGCAGTGTCCCGCGGACCCACCAGCTGCGGGTCTCGGCCCACGACGCCGAGGGGCGCGAGTTGGCGTCCGACGAGCTCCTGCTCAACTCCGGCCGCAACAGCTTCGAGGTCCGCTTCCTCGAGCCCCAACCCGGTGGCGAGCACCGCGACTCGGTGTTCGCCGAGCTCGATGTCGCCACCCCCGAAGGCACGGCGACGGAACGGGTCGAGCTGTTCTTGAACGAGACCCTGCTCGCCACTCTCTATCAACCTCCCTACGGCCAGCGCCTGCCGCTGCCGGCCGCCGGCGACCTGGCCTACATCCGGGCGGTGGCCTATCTCGCAGACGGCAACTCGACCGAGGCGCTGGTCTACATCAACGCCCCCGATTACCTCGAGATCGTCGACATCCAGTACGTCGAGCTGTACACCAGCGCCCTCGACAAGTCTGGTCGGCCGATCGCGGAGCTCGACGCGAGCGAGCTCGAAGTGATCGAGGACGGGACCCCGCAGACCATCCGGCGCTTCGAGCGCGTGGACAACCTGCCGGTCCACGTCCAGGTGATGATCGACGTCTCGGCGTCGATGGTCGAGGATCTCGAGCAAACCCGAGCAGCGGCGCTGGAGTTCTTCGAGACCTCGATCACCCCCAAGGATCGCGCAGCGCTGATCACCTTCAACGATCACCCCTACTTGGCGGTCGATTTCACCAACGACCCCAAGACCCTGGCCGGCGGTCTCGCTGGCCTCAAGGCCGAGCGCGGCACGTCGCTCTACGACACCTTGATCTTCGGCCTTTACTACTTGAACGGGGTCAAGGGCCAGCGCGCGATCCTGCTGCTCTCCGACGGGCGCGACGAGACCAGTCGATTTTCGTTCGAAGACACCCTCGACTACGCGCGCCGCGCCGGGGTCGCCATCTATGTCATCGGTCTCGACATCAGTGGCAAAGACTCGGCCACCTCCAGACGCAAGCTCGCCGAGCTCGCCCTAGAGACCGGTGGCGCCAGCTTCTTCATCAAGTCGAGCTCCGAGCTGACCGCGGTCTACCAGCAGATCCAACGTGAGCTTCGCTCGCGCTACTTGGTGACCTACCAATCGACGAACAGCGGCAGCGGCAACGATTTTCGTGGTGTCGAGTTGCGCACCTCGAGGCCCGGGGTGACGCTCAAGACCATTCGCGGCTACTACCCTTAAGGACGGCCGATCCGCGAACGGCTCGGTTGCTAGGATGGTTGGATGACTCGACCGTGGCTTCACGGTGCCGCCCGCGTGGTCGGCGCCGCGAGGCTCGCCATCGGTATCGCCGCGTTCTGCGCTTTCGGGCCCAGTGCCTTCGCGGTCACTGCCTTCGCGGTCGCTGCCTTCGCGGTCACTGCCCAGCCCGCGAACCCGGAGGACCCCGGTCCGAAGCTCGAGGACCGCCATCGCGAGTTCCTCGAGATGGTCGCGCCGCTGATCGGCCCCGAGGAACGACGGGTTTTCCTCGCCCTTGCCGACGACTACCGTCGCGACGAGTTCGTGCGCCGCTTCTGGCAGACGCGCGACCCTTACCCCGAGACCGCGCGCAACGAGTTCCTCGATCGCTTCGAGCAGAACCTCGAGCAAGCGCGCGAGCGCTTCCCTGACCTCGATGACGAGCGCGCACGATTCATGATCGCCTACGGTCCGCCGGACCGCAGCTTCCGCTCCCAGTGCGAGCTCCTGGAATCACTCGAGATTTGGCACTACCCACGAAACGAAGTGCTGCGCAGCGAGTTCTTCGTGACCTTCATCCGCCGCGGCGCGCGCTTCCGGCGCTGGCTACCGTCGCTGGGGATCCGCTCGCTGCTGCTGTTCTCGAGCGCGCTCGACGAACGTGCCGCGCTCGAGGAGATCACGGACGGCTGTGGGCGCGGTGACGACATCATCGCCGCCCTCGTGTCGTCCCCGGACTGGGAGCGGCTGGAGGCTGAGGGCGGCCTGTTCCCGCGACCCAATCCGGAGTGGGCGACCAGTTTCTTCGCCAGATCGACCGCGGTGCCCGAGGGCGCCGAGCTGCTCAGCGGCAGCCTCCGAGTCGACTATCCCGGACGCCATCAGAGCCGCACCGTGGTCCAGGCCCAAGTCGAGCTCGCAGCCGGCGATTGGATCGCCGACCGCCAGGAGACCGGTCCACTGCACCTGGTGCTCGATGGCGAGGTGGTGCGCGAGGGTCAGCTCTTCGAGACCTTCCGCTACAAGTTCGAGCAGCCGGCGCCGGCCCAAGGAGACCTCTCGCCGGTGCCGGTGATGATCGAGCGCTACCTACGGCCGGGGGCGTACGACCTGGTACTGAGGCTTCAGGACCTCGATTCTCGGCGTTACCTGCGACTCGCCGAGCGTCTCGACGTCCCGAGCCAGCAGCCGCAAGGCGCAGCGGCCCGGGTCGCCGCGCAGGAACGGGTCGCTGCAGTCGCGGTCGGAGAAGCAGGGGAGGACTCGGAATCGGCCGCGCCGGTGATCCGACTCCAGGTCCCGAACGACGAGCTGCTGATTGGCCGGGTCCGGATCGCCGCGTTCGCGGACGGCCCCGGCATCTCGCGAGTGCGCTTCGACCTCGATGAGAAGGCCCTGGTGTCGAAGGCGCGGCGGCCCTACGAGCTCGAAGTCGACCTCGGTCGTGCGCCGCAGCTGCACCGGCTGCGGGCGGTGGCGCTCGACGCGGTCGGCGGCGAGCTCGCCGACGACGAAGTCACCTTGAACTCGGGACCCCACAGGTTCTCGATACGTCTGATCGAGCCGCGACCCGGAGGCAGCTACCACGAGTTGGTGCGCGCCTCGGCCGAGGTCGAGGTGCCGCGCGCCGAGGCGCTCGATCGGGTCGAGTTCTACCTCAACGACACCCGGGTGGCGACCCTCTACCAGCCGCCGTTCGTCCAACCGATTCCGATCCCGCGCGACCAGCGCCTCGCCTACGTGCGCGCGCTCGGCGTGCTCGAGAGCGGCAGCGCGGTCGAAGACGTAGTGTTCGTCAACGCCCCCGACCTCGTCGACAACGTCGACGTTCACTTCGTCGAGCTCTATACCAGCGTCCTCGACTCGCGGGGTCGCCCGGCCGAGGATGTCGCGGTGACCGAACTCAAGGTGCTCGAGGACGGCGTCGAGCAGAGAATCTTCCGCTTCGAGCGGGTCCGCGACCTGCCGATCCACGCCGGCATCCTGCTCGACACTTCGATGTCGATGATCGACCGGCTCGAGGAGGCCGAGGAGGCCGCGCTCCA
>JAQBHE010000050.1:0-4620 GCA_032128015.1 Holophagae bacterium | reverse complement strand
CCCGACTCTCGTCGGGCCTCTTTGGAACAAATCCCACCCCTGCACTCACTCCACCCATCGATCCTCGCTAGAAGGGCTGGAATTGCGGCGGGCAGAGCCCCGACTTTCGTCGGGCCTCTTTGGAACGAATCCCACCCCTCCACTCGCTCCACCCATCGATCCTCGGTCGGTGGGACTGGGACTACGGCGGGCAGAGCCCCGACTCTCGTCGGGCCTCTTTGGAACAAATCCCACCCACTCCACTCGCTCCACCCATCGATCCTCGCTGCATGGGCTGGAATTGCGGCGGGCCGGACGCGGGCAGACGTTGGTGCGCGCACGCCGACGCAGAGGTCGTCTCAGTACGCGGACCCACGATGCGCGGCGGCGATCAGGAAGACGACTCTTTCCTCCTCGTCGATCTCATAGAAGAACCGCCAGACACCGATTCGGTAGCGCCAGGTGCTCGGCTCGTAGCCTTTCAGGCGCCGGATGTTCGGACCGGCGTGGGGATGTTCCTGCAACTGCCGGTACACCACCCGACGGAGCTTCTCGACCACTTCCCGGTGGCCGGCACGCGAGAGGCGCCGAAGGTCCTTGCTGAACTGATCGGTCTCGAACAGCCGGAAGTCAGCCAACGAACGCGCCCTTGCGCTGTCTCGCTTGAAGCGAGCCCGCCTTCAGTCGGCGGAGCAAGGACCCGTCCTCGACGATCTCGGCCATTTCAGCGTCGTCGGCGAACTGTTGTTCGCGCACCTTCGCCAGCGCTGCTGTCTCAATCAGGTTTGACAACGGCCTGTTCTCGGCTCGAGCGGCCTCCTGGAGCTCTTCATAGACCGACTCGGCGAGGCGCAAGGTCACGGTCTTGCTCATCACTTCATCGTATCAACGATCCCGTGACCGGCCACGCGATCCCGGCGCCACCGTTCGGTGCCTTTCGCGACACAGCCGTTACCCCCGGGACCGGATCTCGTCGATGCCTCCCATGTACGGTTGCAACGCCGCTGGCACGGCAACGCTGCCGTCAGCGCGCTGGTAGTTCTCGAGCACCGCGATCAGGGTACGGCCGACTGCCAGGCCCGAGCCGTTCAGGGTGTGGACGAAGCGCGGCTTACCGCCTTGCGGACGGCAGCGAAGGTTGGCGCGCCGGGCCTGGAAGTCCTCGCAATTGCTGCACGACGAGATCTCGCGGTAGGCAGCCTGGCCCGGCAACCAGACCTCGAGGTCGTAAGTCTTGGCGGCGGCGAAGCCCATGTCGCCGGTCGACAGCGCGACCACTCGATAGGGGAGCTCGAGCACCTGGAGCACCCGCTCAGCGTGGCCGGTGAGCTCCTCGAGGGCGGCGTAGCTCTGCTCCGCTGTGGCGTACTGCACCAACTCGACCTTGTGGAACTGGTGCTGCCGGAACAGGCCCCGCACGTCCTTGCCGTACGACCCGGCCTCGGCGCGGAAACACGGGGTCCAGGCGACGTAGCGCAGCGGCAGGCTCTCCTCTTCGAGAACCTCGTCGCGATGGAGGTTGGCGAGCGGCACCTCGGCAGTGGGGATCAGGTAAGGGCCAGCGCCCTCGACCCGGAAAGCGTCGGCCGCGAACTTCGGCAGCTGACCGCTGCCGGTCATCGACTCGGTATTGGCGAGGTACGGCGGCAGCACTTCGGTGTAGCCGTGGTCGCGGACGTGCAGGTCGAGCATGAACGCCGCCAGCGCGCGCTCGAGGCGGGCGCCGAGGCCGAAGTAGACGGTGAACCGGGCGCCCGCGATCTTGGCGCCGCGCTCGAAATCGAGGATCCCGAGCTCGGGACCGAGATCCCAATGGGCACGCGGCTCGAAATCGAAGCGCGGCAGCTCGCCGACCTCGCGCTCGACCCGGTTGCTGGCCTCATCGGCCCCGACCGGCACGCTGCCGTGGGCGAGATTGGGCAGCGAGAGCTCGATCCCAGCAAGCTCGGAGTCGAGCTCGGCGAGCCGCGCTTCGAGACCCTCGATCGTCTTCTTGAGGCCCGCGACTTCGGCGATCTGATCGTCAGCTTCCTCGCCCTTGGCCTTGCGCTGGCCGATCGCCTTGCTCGACTCGTTGCGCCGGCGCTTGAGCTCCTCGACCTCCACGAGCTCGCCGCGACGGCGGTTGTCGAGCTCTTGCCAACGCCGCAATACGGCGGCTGCCACGCCCCTTTCGGCCAGGGCACGCGCCGTCGCCTCGGGCTCGCTGCGGAGTCTTTCGCGCGCCAGCATGGCCGGCCAGTGTAGCGGCGGGCGCGATGGCCGAGCAAGCGAATCCCTGGCTGGTCAACGGCGGTTGGCCAACGGTTCACCGATTCCCAGATAATGGACCGGCCGCTGCTCGGCGCCTGCGTGCCGTATTCGTACCTGCAAGCTCGTGCCAGCCATCTCGAGACCCATCGCCCCGCTGTCCATGGCGTCGCTGGCAACGGCGGTGGCCTTGGTGCTCGCGGGTGGAATCGCGATCCACGCGGTGTCGGCGGGGCGCGCCGATGGCGCCGAGGGTCGGTTCCTCGGCCTGGTCTCGTGCGCGACCCTGCTCGGACTCGCGCCGGCACTGAGCGCGGGAGCCCGCCGTTGGTTCCCGCTGGCTCTGCCGCTCGTGGTCGCCGGAACCGTTCTCGCAGTCTGGACCGTTCCGGCGGGGGAGCTTCGCGGGGCCGTGGTCTCGCTGGTGCTGGTTGCGGCGCTCGCACTCGGATTGTGGCGGCTCCTCCGGCAGGCCGCCGACGACGGTCGCTTCGACCCCGCTTGGCTGCCTGCCGCGCTGGCGATCCAGATCCTCCTACGCACCCAGACCCTGTTGCCGCTCGAGGTCTCGGGGCGCCACCTGGTGACCTGGTTCGTTCTGCCTCTCGTGTCGACGCTGGCGGCGCTGGTGCTCGCGCGTCGCTTCGGCGGCCGCGCCGCGATCGCCGCGCTGCTGGCCGGGGTGGTGGTCGGTGGCGGCTTCACGGTCGCATCGGCGCTGGTGCTCGCAGCCATCGCGCTCGGCGTCGAGCTGCGGCGGCGCGAGGTCTCGCTGGTCGCTCGACTCGCCGGCCTCGCTGCACTGGTCGCGGCACTCTTCGCCGCACTGCTTGCCGATCCCGAGCGCGCGGTCCCAGCGATCCTGGCCGGCGCCTTCGTCGCAACCGAGCGCCGCTTTGCGGCGGCGTTTTGGCTGGTCGGCGCCGGCGCGCTGGTGCTGCTGGGAGATCCGCGCCCGTGGACCGCGTCTCTTGCCGGCCTCGGCTGGCTGCTGCTGGTGCTGCCGGCGACCTGGGCGATGCCCGCGACCTGGGCGATGCCCGCGACTTGGGCGATACCGCGAGCCGGCGCCATCGAGGGACGGCGACTCGCAGAACGGTGGCTCGGCAGCGGGCTCACTCCGTACCTCGCTCCGCTGGTGCTCGGCGCGGTGCTTCTTCACTTCCTCGATCCCGCAGAGGCCTTGGCCGCGCCCGCGGCACTGCTTGCGCTCGCCGCGTTTCGCGACGAATCGGCCGGGCTCCACCGCGAGCGTTTCACGATCACTGCGTTCTGGCTCGGCGGCCTGGTGGTGATCTCGGCATCGCTCGCCAGCTATCCCTGGTTGCGTTGGCCACGCCTCGAGCAGACTCTCGGCTTTCTGGGACTCCCGGGAAGCGGTCTCGGCCTCGCGGCGGGGGTGGTTGGGGTCGCGACCCTCGGTTGGCTCGCCGGGCGACCACGACTGCGGCGTCCCCTGCTCGCGGTCGCGCTGACGGGAGCCGTTGCCATGGCGGGGTGGCGAGCTCACGCCGCTGTGCCGCTCCACGATTGGCCGCCGGTGGTGCTGGGCTCGGAAGTTCGCTCGTGGTCGGTGGAACTGCCAGCGCGGGCCTCGGCGCGCTCGTTTCGCCTTGGGGTGGAGTCAGCGCTCGCCAACTCGGCAGGGCTCATGCTCGGCAGCCCGGTGATCGAAGTGAGGACCGTCGGCCAAGACGGCACGCCCAACAGTCGTTGGCTCGCGGCGGGCGTCGACACCGGCGAATGGGCGGCGGCACGCGACCAGCTACCGGCGCCCCATGCCGCGTCGTCGTGGGTGGACCCCTCGGGACGGTTCTTCGCCCAGCGCTATTCGAGCGCGATCCCGATCGCCAGGGTGGCGCCCGGGAGCCGTCTCGAGATCGTCCTCGCACCCGGGCTCGACCGCGCGGTCGAGGCGACCCTGTTCCGGGTGTCGCTGTTCCGGGTGTCGCTGCTTGCCGCGGAGCGCCACGCGGAGGACCCGTGATGACCGAAACACCGCGCGCATGGGGCACCCGGGCAGCGGGTCGAGGAGCGGTCGTGAGCCGGTCACGGGTTGCAATCCTCACGGTCACCCACAACGACGCGCGCGAGCTCGACGGCTACTTCGAAGCGCTCGCAAACCTCGCGCCGGGACGCTGCGACTACCAAGTCTGCTTCGTCGATTCGGGCAGCAGCGACGACTCGGTCGCCCGGCTCGAGGCGGCCGCTTGCCCTTGGCCGCGCACGATTCTGCGCCGCGCCGACAACGTCGGATTCGCCGCCGGGATGAACCTCGCGATCGCCCAGACATCGGCCGAGTCCTCGCTGTTCTTGTTGCTCAACCCGGACGCGCGCCCGGAGCCGGACGCGGTGATACGGATGATCGAGGCTCGGGAGCGCCACCACCAC
>JAQBHE010000049.1:0-9339 GCA_032128015.1 Holophagae bacterium | reverse complement strand
CAGCATCGAGGACGCCTTCTCTTGGAGCCGGCGGCGGCTCGATGCGTCGAGCACGGGCTCGAGCGCCGCCCGCCGTCGCGGCGCATCCACCGAGCGGTCGAGCAGCTCGCGGGAGGACTCGTGCCGCTGGCTGGAGACCAGTCCCTCGAGCCGCACCTGGATCGCGAAGCGGTCGAGCTGGGTGGGCTCGAGCGGATCGGAGCGGCCGTCTGGCGAGTCGCAAGGCGCGGTCGCGATCGCCATCTCGAGCGCCAGCTGCCGGCCGAGTGCGCGGCGCTCTGCGAGCACCCGCAGCAGTACGCCCAGGGCCTCGCCCGGCGCCCGCGGCAGGTCTTCGAGCAGGACCAGCTCGGCCGAGAAGAGCGGACCGGGCTGGATGTCGACGCGGATCCGCTCGACTTGGGGCCCCAGTTGGGTGCGGCGCAGCAGCGAGTCACCGAGGAGGTCCTCGCTACGAACGTCGCGATGAAAGACGAAGGTCGCCGCCTGAGCGCCGGTGAGATCGACCATCGACTGCGCCAGCAGCGACTTGGCGCATCCCGGTGGTCCTTCCAGGAACACATGCAGGCGTGCGAGCAGTCCGAGCAGCAGCCCGGTCTTCGCAGCTTGCTGGCCGACCACGACTCGGTCGAGCGCCTGGTGGAGCCGGCGTAGCTGTCTTCGGGGTTCGTCGGGCATAGAACTCGGCACGGGGCTCTGCACAGGACTCTCGATTCGTCCGGCTCTCGATTCGTCCGGTCGAGGGCGGATGATAGCCAGCGGCGGTCGGTGACGCCCACACTGCGAACCCCGGCGAGGACAACGCGGACCTCGTCCGAGGACGCTCGAGCCGCCGGCAATCGGAGATGCACAGCCAAGAGCCCCCGGCGGTTGCGAACGCTGGGGAACAGAACCGGGGCACACAGCGTGGCAACTCAGTGTGGCACTCAATGTGCTGCCGATATCATTCGAGTCCTCCTACGCCGCCGACCCGCTTTGATCGCGAAACGCTTCTCCCACCCGCCCCTGATCGCCGCCGTCTTGGTGGCGTTGGCCGTCAAGCTCCTGGCAGCTCCAGACTCGTTCGCCGCCAGCCGATTCGAGCCCCACCTCGCCGGCTTCTGGGACCGCTGGCTCGCGGACGTCGAGCCGCTGATCACCGACGACGAGCGCGCAGCCTTCGCGAGGCTCGAAGAGGATCGGGAGCGCGAGCGCTTCATGGCGCGCTTCTTTGTCGCCCGCGGCGCCGGCACCCTCGAACGCTTTGGCGACAACCTGGAGGCCGCACGACAGCTGCGCTCCCAAGCCCCCGAACGCACCCAGGCGGCCCTCCTGGCCGGCAAGCCGGCCTCGATCGAGACCTTCGGCGGCTGCGACGATCGTCTGCGCTCGCTCGAAGTGTGGCGGTGGGAGTCCTGGCACCTCGCGCGTCAGCGATCCTTCGGCGCCCGCCCGCCGGCGTCGGAGGCCGGACAGAACGACCCCGACCGCGGCAAAGATCGCGGCAGCGATGGCGACAACCGCGAGTCTGCCGTCGTGGTGTTCGTCCAACACTCCAGCTACGACCCGCGCTCGTATCGGACCTGGACCCCCGGAGACCTCGCCGCTCTCGCTTTCGGCCCGACCCTCGCGACCGACCTCGACTCCTTGCTCGACCGTGCCGAGCTCGCCCGCTGCTTTGACCGAGAACAACAGAGCCGCCTGCGCGGCGCGCTACGCCAGGCCATCGATCTCGACGGCCTGGAGCATCTGGTGCCTTGGCCACAGCCGGCTGCCGAGCCGCCGCTCGATCCCCGCCGAGATGCCAGTGCCCGCCTCGAGATCTCCTACCCCGGCGGTCTCGGTCGCCACACCGCGATGCTGGGACGGGTCACCGTCGACCCGCAGCGTCTCCACGAACTGAGCCCCGGCCAGATCCTCGATCGGCTGACCATCACCGGCGATGTGTTCGCCGGCCGACGCCTCGAAGATTCCTTCGAGCTCGTCCATCACGTCGCCGGCGCGGCGCCGCTCGACGAGCCGGTCACCATCCGCTTCTACCGGCGTCTGCGTCCGGGACCGCACACCCTCCACCTGCGGATCGCCGATCGCGACGGCCTCGCGCTGCTCCACGAAACCCGAGCTCTCGAGGTGCCCGAGATCAACGAGCCGGCGCCGGCCCCCGTCGGACGCGGGTCGAGCTGGGAGCGCCTGACTCGCTCGGAGCTGGTGATGCTCGAAACCCTGCCGAGCGTCGAGATCCTGCCTGCGCCGGCAGCCGCGGCGGCGCGCTCGAGGATCTACGCTGTGACCACGGGCGGACCGATCGCCGCGGTCGAGTTTCGCGTCGACGGCATTCCGGTCGAGGTCGATCGCGAGCCGCCCTTCTCGGTCGAGGTCACGGTCGGCGGCGCCGGCTCCGAGGTCGAGGCGATCGCACTCGACCCTGCGGGCCAGCCGATCGCGCGTCATCGCCGTCGGATCGACCGCGAGCCACGCGCGTTCGCGATTCGCTTCGAGGACGAGCCGGTGGAAGGCGCTGTGCCGGTTATCGTCAACGTCCCCGAGAACCGGCAGCTGTTGCGGGTCGAGTGCTTTCACAATCGGGCGCGCACCCGGGTCATGGTCGTCGCACCGTTCTCGTGCCCGCTCCCCGATCACCTCAAACGCGGCTTCGACTACCTGCGAGTGGCGGCGACGCTCGATGACGGCCCTCTCGGTAGCGGAACGGCGGTCGAAGATGTCCGCTACCTCGGCGACGAGGCCGCGGAGCAGATCGACGTCCGCCTGGTCGAGCTCCGCGTCTCGGTGCTCGACGGCCGGGGACGGCCCGCCCAGGGACTGGGAATCGACGACTTTCGGATCGCGTTTCGGACCGCGGCCGGCGTCCAGCGACTGCCGGTGATCCGAGTCGACAGCCAGCGCGACCTGCCGCTCAACGTCGGCCTGCTGATGGACATCTCGAGCTCGATGGGCCGCAGCGTGCGGGTGGCGGCGGCGAGTGCCCAGCGGTTCTACCGCGACATCCTCGCCCCCGGCGATCGCGCGAGTCTGATCGCCTTCAACCACGACCTCCGGCTGCTGGCGCCGTTCACCGACGATGTCGAGCTGTTGAGCCACGCTGCCGGCGGCCTTCGGGCGTGGGGGGCGACCCGCCTCAACGACGCGATCGTCTACGCCCTGTTCCAGTTCACCGGCGTCGCCGATCGCCGCGCTCTGATCGTGTTGTCCGACGGTGCCGACGTCGACAGCGACTTTCCATTCGCCCAGGTGCTCGATGCCGCGATCCGCGCCGGGGTCGCGGTCTACCCGGTATCGCTGGGGGCGCCGGACCGCCTGCCCGCCGACCAGACCAAGGATCAGCTCGAAGAGCTGGCCCGAGTCACCGGCGGTCGCGCGTTCGCGGTGGGATCGATCGACGAGCTCGACACGGTCTACCAGCAGATCGAGGACGAGCTCCGGTCGCAGTACCTACTGGTCTTCCGGCCAGCCGAAAGCCTGCTTGACGTCCGCCAGGTGGACGTCGAAGTGCTGGGAGAAGGCCTGGTAATCCGCAACCGGCGCGGCCGCTGACCGCACCGGATCAGCCGAGGTCTACCGACGCGCCGAGGACCATCGCCTGGCGATAGGCGAGCCACCAGGCCTTGCAGTAGGCGCGGAATTGCCGACGTAGCTCTCGCAGCTCGCTCCCGAGCTCGCGCGCCCGCTCGCGGTTAGCGGCCAGCTTGCGGCGCACCAGCAGCGATCGCTCGTTGAGTAGCACCCGGCAGCGCAAGTGCTGCTCCTCGAGCCGCGTTTCCAGCTCCGACATCCATTCGCCGAGCTTGTCGTTGAGCGAGGCATCCCCCGCGGCCAGCCGCTGCTCGAGGCGGCGACGGCCCTCGCGCACCCGCGCCAACCGAATGGTCTCGGTGGGCACACGCCGAAGGTTGGTCGCGAGCCCGACCTTGGAGCACAGCCAGATCAGCCACTTGCCCGGATCGAAGTGCCAAGCGCGCACGCCGTTGCGGTAGTCGGTCTGAAAAGCGTGGTGGAAGTTGTGGTAGCCCTCACCGAACGTGAACAGCGCCAGAACCCCGCTGTCTCGAGCGCTGCTCTCGCCGTCATAGGGGCGGTTTCCGATCTTGTGCGCGGCCGAATTGATGAGGAAGGTGAGGTGTTGAACCACAACGATGCGCGCGCAGCCGGCGATCAGCAGACCGCCGAGCAGACCGACGGCAACGTCGCCAGCGCCACCACCGGCGACCGCGGCCCACACCCCGCCGATCGTCATCGGCAGCAGAAAGCCCATGGCGATCGCGATCGTCACGTAGTAGCGGTCCTGCCAGGCCACCAGCGGATCTCGCCGCAGGTCTTCGACGTTGTTGTTGCGCGACCTCGGATCGACGAATACCAGCAGCCAGCCGACATGGGCCCAGAAGAAACCGCGCCGGATGCTATGGGGGTCGTGCGGGTCGCCGTCATGGTCGGTGTGCTTGTGGTGATAGCGGTGCTCGGATGACCACTGCAGCGCCGACATTTCGAACGCCGCGGCGCCGAACAGCAGGGTCCCCAGACGCAACGGCCAGCGCGCGTTGTAGGCCCGGTGGGTGAACAGCCGGTGGTAGCCCGAACTGATGCTCAAACCGGTCAGCGCGAACATCACGAAAAACGGCACGAGCTCGCGGGCGCCGACGCCCCAACGCCAGACAAAGAGCGGCACCACGGTCAAGGTTGCCACCAGGGTCGCGACCAGGAAGATGCTGGTCCGCCAGTTGATGCCGGTTACTTCGAGAGGCTGTTCGGAGGCTGAGGTCGTCATCGGGTCCTTTCACAGAGGTCGGAGACTGCCGCCGCCGCACCTTGTGAAAGGGAGACACCCGAGACTCTCGGGGACACCGAACCGGAGCGTTCGAAGGCAGAACGGGCAGGGATCCTTCCCTACCGCGCACCCACAGTCTCTGCGCTGGGCACCCCAGTTGTCAACCGACGGGCACACCTACCCGGTACCCAAACGGGCCCCTCAACGGACCCACCGTGGGCCTCTCAGTGAACCCAATGCGTCGGCGGCGGGTCGCTCGAACCCGGCTCGGGCACGGGTGGCGAGTCCTCGGCAGCCCATTGCCGATAGAGCGCCCGGGTACGCCGTTGGCGAGAGACTCCCGCAACTAGCGCCAACAACGTGATCCCGAGCCACAGGCTGCCCGAGCTCGCCACCACCGGCAGCCAGCGGTGCCACCACAGGGTCGCACGTCGCCACCTCGACTCGGCCTGCGCCAGCGGCACTCCAGTGGCGATCGTCCAGGCGTCTTCGAAGGAGTTCGCCGACGCCTCGTCGAGAACCCGGGCGATGAGTCCCGGACCGTACTTGCGCTCGCTCCAACGCACGAAGTCGAACGACGCAGCGTAGGCCCGCTGGGAGCCGGTCGGGGAGCGCTCGAACTCGTCCTCGAGCTGGGCAAGCCGCGGCAATCTCGCCGAGAGCAACGCGGTCGACTGCACCGTGAAGTCGCGCATCCCCCACTTGCGTCCTTCGAAGGTCGCCACCCCTTCCGCAAACCAGCGCGGCAGCTCGCGGCCGGTAGCGTCGTGGAGTAGCTGGTGGGCGACCTCGTGGGCGAGCACCGAAGGCAGATCGTCCCACGGGTAGCCGCGCACTTGCCCGAGACGGATCGCCCCCAGCCGCGCCGATCCCACCAAGAATCCGGCCGCGGATCGCGGCGCGAGAGCGTCGATCGCCCGAAGCTCGGCGTCGAGCGGGCCCTCGGGAATCAGCACGATCCGAAACGGATGACGCGCGCGCTGGCCGAGGTTGGCCTCGAGGCGCGGCAGCAGCCGCACCGAGAAGTCCGCGAGCCGTTCGACCTCGCCGCGGTAGCGGGGCGGCGCTTCGAGGATCAGGTTGCCCACCTGAGCGGTCGCTCGCGGTCCGGCCGCCGCCATCCCGGGAGCGGCCAGGAAGGTCACGAGCCACCCGATTGCGGCAACGCGCAAAGCGCCGGCAGCGATCCGAGCGAGGACGCTACGCGTCGCGGTCACCGCGGCGGGCCGGCGACCGCGATCAGGTCGGCGTCGGCGTCGGCGTAGCCCGGCAAACGACGTTTCATGGAGAGCTCCGCAAAGGACCTCTGATGGTAGCGCACCGCCTCTCGGTGCCGGAGGCCAGTAAACTCCTAACTTCGATTGCAACCACTAACTCGGGAGAACCGCATGGGACCGCTTTCTGGCTATCGAATCCTCGAGCTCGCAGGAATCGGCCCCGGGCCGTTCTGCGCGATGATGCTCGCCGACCACGGCGCCGAAGTTCTGCGCATCGACCGCCGCACCGCTGCGGGGCGCGGCTCGCGTCACGACGTGCTCGCCCGTGGCCGGCGATCGGTCGCGGTCGACCTCAAGGACCCTCGGGGCGTCGAGTTGGTGTTGCGCCTGGTCGAGCGTGCCGACGCACTCGTCGAAGGCTTCCGGCCAGGCGTCACCGAACGCCTCGGCATCGGCCCGGACACTTGCCTCGAGCGCAACCCGCGCCTGGTCTACGGGCGGATGACCGGCTGGGGACAGCACGGGACGATCGCCCACGCCGCCGGTCACGACCTCAACTACATCTCGCTTTCGGGAGTCGCCCATGCCATCGGCCCGCGCGGCGGCAAACCGGTGCCGCCGCTGAATCTGGTCGGCGACTTCGGAGGCGGTGGCATGCTGCTCGCGTTCGGAGTCGTCGCCGCACTGCTCGAGACCCAGCGCTCCGGCCGAGGGCAGGTGATCGACGCCGCGATGACCGACGGCTCGGCGCTGCTTGCCGCCGCCATTTTCGGCATGCACGACGCCGGCCGCTGGACCACCGAGCGCGGCGCCAACCTGCTCGACGGCGGCGCTCATTTCTACGGCACCTACGAATGCCAGGACGGCGGTTTCGTATCGATCGGCTCGATCGAGCCGCAGTTCTACGCCTTGCTGCTTCAACACACCGGCCTCGACGCCGACCCCGCATTCACCGGCCACCAGATGGACCCCGCGCGCTGGCCCGAGCTCTCGGAGCGGCTCGCTCAGGTATTCCGCACCAAGACTCGCGACGAGTGGTGCCAGCTCATGGAGGGCAGCGATATCTGTTTCGCGCCGGTGCTCGATTTCAAGGAGGCGATCGCCCACCCCCACAACGTCGCCCGCGAGACTTTCATCGAAGTCGACGGCGTCCCCCAGCCGGCTCCTGCTCCGCGTTTCAGCCGCACTCCCTCCGCGACCCCGAGCCCGCCGCCGAAGGCCGGCGAGCACGCCGAGACGGCGCTCGCAGACTGGGGCGTCGCCGCGTCCGAGATCGCCGAGCTGCGCGCCGCTTCGGTGGTCTAGTCCAAGAACCGACGACGGAGCCCGAGGGTGAGTCGCTACCACGAGATCTACGACCGCTGGCGCCGGGACCCCGAGGGTTTCTGGGCCGAAGCCGCCGAGGCGATCCACTGGCACCGGCGCTGGAACCGGGTGCTCGACGACTCGCGAGCGCCGCTCTATTCGTGGTTCGCCGGAGGCGAGCTCAACACCTGCTACAACGCGGTCGACCGTCACGTCGAAGCGGGACGCGGCGAGCAGCGAGCCCTGGTCTACGACTCGCCGGTGACCGGGACCCAGCGCACCTACAGCTACGCCGAGCTCCTGACCGAGGTCGCGCGCACCGCCGGCGCGCTCCTTTCGCTGGGCGTGGTGCGCGGCGATCGGGTGCTGATCTACATGCCGATGGTTCCCGAAGCAGTGATCGCGATGCTTGCTTGCGCGCGCATCGGAGCTATCCACTCGGTGGTATTCGGGGGCTTCGCCGCGCCCGAGCTCGCCACCCGCATCGACGATGCCAAGCCACGGTTGATCCTGTCGGCGTCGTGCGGGATCGAGCCGCTACGGATCGTCGCCTATCAGCCGCTGCTCGATCAGGCGATCACGCTCGCCCGCCATCGCCCCGATGCCTGCGTCATCCTCCAGCGCGAGCAGCTCGAGGCCAAGCTGGTGCCAGGCCGTGACCGCGACTGGCGGGATCTGGTCGACAGCGCAAGCGAAGTCGAATGTGTGCCGCTTCGAGCGACCGATCCGCTCTACATCCTCTACACCTCGGGCACCACCGGCCAGCCGAAGGGCGTGGTGCGCGACCACGGTGGTCACGCGGTTGCCCTGGCTTGGAGCATGGCCAACGTCTACGGGGTCACGCCCGGCGAGACTTTTTGGGCGGCGTCCGATATCGGTTGGGTGGTCGGCCACTCGTACATCGTCTACGCGCCGCTGCTCCACGGCTGCACGACCGTCCTCTACGAGGGCAAGCCGGTGGGAACCCCCGACGCCGGCGCCTACTGGCGGGTGGTCGCCGAGCACGGCGTTTCGACCCTGTTCACGGCGCCGACCGCCTTTCGCGCGATCCGTCGCGAAGACCCGCAGGGCGAGTTGCTGCGCCAGCACGACCTGAGCTCCTTTCGGGCACTGTTCTTGGCCGGCGAGCGCGCAGATCCCGACACCGTGCAGTGGGCCGAACGCCAGCTCGGGGTGCCGGTGATCGATCACTGGTGGCAGACCGAGACCGGGTGGCCGATCGCCGCCAACTGCCTGGGACTCGGCGCGCTGCCGGTGCGTCACGGGTCCCCCACCCGGGCGGTCCCCGGCTACGACGTCGTTGTGGTCGACCGGACCGGCAACGAGGTCGCAGCGGGCAAGACCGGCGCCATCGTGCTCCGTCTGCCACTGCCGCCCGGCTGCTTGCCGACGCTGTGGCAGAACGACCGTGGTTACGTCGAGACCTACCTCGAGACTTACCCCGGCTGCTATCAGACCGGCGATGCCGGCTTCGCCGACGCCGACGGCTACCTCTTCATCATGAGCCGCACCGACGACCTGATCAACGTCGCCGGCCACCGCCTGTCGACCGGGGGCATGGAGGAGGTGCTGGCGGATCATCCCGACGTCGCCGAGTGCGCGGTGATCGGAGTGCGCGACGCTCTCAAGGGCCAACTGCCAATCGGGCTGGTGGTCCTCAACGCCGGCGTGACCCACAACGAGGCGTCGATCGTGCGCGAGCTCGTTCAAAGCGTGCGCGATCGCATCGGTCCGGTAGCAGCGTTCAATCTCGCTGTCGTGGTCGACCGGCTACCGAAGACCCGTTCCGGCAAGGTGCTGAGAGGGGCGATGCGGCGGATCGCCGACGGCGACGAGCTCAAGGTCCCCGCGACCATCGAGGACCCGGCGGCCCTCGACGAGATCGCCACAGCCCTCGGCCGACTCGGTTATCCCCCAGCCGCGCGCTAGATTCACTAGGCCCGTTGGGATCCTCACGAATGAGTCAAGTTTCGTGGCCTAGTGAATCTAGGAGCCCGCGGCCGTCGGCGGCCGCTTGGGCGGGGTGACCGGCTAGCGGGATCGTGGTATGACCACGCC
>JAQBHE010000048.1:0-7563 GCA_032128015.1 Holophagae bacterium | reverse complement strand
CGCGCGCTGGCGCGGCCGCGGCGCCGGCTCGCTCGGGGACGCCGGGTCGTTCAGCTTCCAGACCTCGAAGTTGCTGACCGCCGGCGAAGGCGGGGCGGTGGTGACCAGCGACCCGGCGGTGATGGATGCGCTCTATGCGCTCGCCAACTGCGGACGACAGCGTCCCGGTCGCGAACGCGACACCCCGGTGATCGGTCACAACTACCGGATGACCGACCTTCAAGCAGCGGTTCTCGACGCCCAGCTCGACCGGCTCGACGCGCAGCACCAGCGCCGCGGTCGCAACGCCGACCGGCTGCGCGAGCGGCTGGTGGATGTAGCCGCCGTGACCCCGTTGCGGGTCGATGCGCGGGTCACCGAGCCGGTGATCTACCAGTTCGTGCTGCGCTATCACGAAGAGCGTTGCGCCGGAGTGCCCCGCGACGCCTTCGTCGCCGCGCTCGCTGCCGAAGGAGTGCCTTGCGACGGTCTGTTCTACCAGGTGCTACCGCGCAGCGAACTGCTGCGTCGCGACCCGCTGCGCTACCCGCAGTGGGCGAGCGCCGGGCAGCGTTCCGAGTATCCGGTCGCCGAGCGCGCGGCCTACCGCGAGTCGGTGTGGATTCCTCACCAAGTGCTACTCGGAGAGCCCGGCGATGTCGACCAGGTCGCCGAAGCCATCGACAAGGTGTGCCGGCTGGCTGCCGACCTGGTGGGTGTCGACCACCCGGCGATCGAGCGGGCGCGCGCCGCGCGCACCGATCGAACGTAGTTTCTCCCGCGCCGCTGGCGGGCGGCTACCCGTCGCGCTCGACGAACAGGTATTCCTGGATGCCGTGGCGCATCAGGTAGCAGCTCTCGACCACGAACCCGGGCATCAGCTTGAGCAGCCGGGGCTCCTTGTGGACCGGGCTCGGACGATCCGAGGGCGCCGAGTCGTCGATCACCAGGTGGGTGCGATCGAGGACGCGAAACCGTCGCGGACGCGACGGAATCGGGCCCCGGTAGGAGACCAGCGCCAGCATCCGGGTTCCGACCTGGCGCTGCGGCCGCAGTACCCGGAACAGCTCGGTGATCTCTCGCTCCTCCAGGTAGTCGAGGAGATCCCAGGCGAGGATCAGGTCGTAGCCACGAGGGACCGAGGCGGACTCGTCGACGATCCGGTCGCCGCCGCTCTGGTGACCCGCTTCCGAGCGCTCCAACAACTCGCTCACCGCGGCGCCGATCCGCGACCCACCCAGGGGCACCGCAGTGCCGCGAGCGCGGTGATCCGACAGCGCCGCGAACAGGTCGATGATCTCGAGCTGACAGCCGAACTGCGAGAAGAAGGAGACGTTGGGGCCGCTCGCCGGTCCCAGGTCGAGCACCCGCGGTGGACGGTGGCGGGGCAGCAGCGATAGCGCCGTGTCGAGCGCCAGGGTCGCGATCTCCGGGACATCGACCGGCGGCTCGGGTTTGGGCTTGTTCCCCCAGAGTTTCAACTGCGCGGTGCTGGCCCGGCGGTCTGAGGACGCGCGGCCGGCTCGATCGCCGTCAGACGCTCGGGTCGAACCGCCGACCGATCGGCGGCCGCCTTGGTCCGGGGCGTCTGCATGTCGATGGCGCCGCGGAAGCTCGAGCCGTCCTCGAGAGTCACTCGCGGCGCGGTCAGGTTACCCTCGACCTTGCCGGTCTGCCGAATGATCACTTCTTCCTGGCCCCAGAGGTTGCCCTTGACTTCGCCTTCGACGCGGATGCTCTTGGCGTGGACGTCGGCGTGGACCCGGCCGCGTCGGCCGACGGTCACGCTGTAGTCCTGGAGCCGGATCTCACCCTCGATCCGTCCTTCGATCATCAGGTCCTCTTCGCCGTGGACGTCGCCCTTGATCGTGATCGAGGGGCCGATCGTGGCGGTCCCGGTCGCCGTGCGTACCTCGGTCGCGGTCTTCGGCGCGGGTGTCTCGGCGAACGGTCGCGGATTGGGGGGCGGGCTCTTCTTCCATACGGACACGGGCAACTCCTTGACGGCCGCGGATCGGCCGGAGGTTGGGGGTCGGACTCTTCGTCACCCGAATGGTATTCCACCCACCCTGGTCTCCGGGCGGCAATCGCCTGGTTCTTGGGTCCGGGCACGGCGGTGTTCGTCGAGCAGGGCCTGCAGGATCGATCGCCGAGTGGCGGCGCCGGTGCGCTGGCCGCTCGCCGCGTCGAGCGCTCGCAGGTCGAGGCGTTGGCGCCGCCGCTCGATCGTGGCGGTCCAGTAGGGATACCACCAGACCCCCTCGCAGCGGGCGGCTTCGGGCAGCGGCGCTGGTCCGAAGCCACGCCCGAGCAGGCTCAAGCGCCCGAGGAAACGACGGCCGGCGGCCAGGGCTACTTCAGCGCTCAGGCGCTCGGCGAAAACCGTCGCGCGGTCGGGCTTGCTGTCGAGGAAGCGCTGATCCTCGAGCCGGACCCGCGCCGCTGCGCCGCTCAGGCAGCACACCAGGCACGCGACGCGGGGAGTGCCGGGATGGTCGGCGCGAGCGGACTGGGACGCCGCGGGCGAGGACGCCCGGGTCACCGGTGCGGTGATCAGTCGGTAGGGCGTCCATATCAGCTCCAGGCTGCGCGGCTCGGCCGCCGAGCGCCCAAGTCGCCGGCCACGCAACCGCCGAACCGCCGCCTCCGCGGCGAGCCGGGGCTCGAGCCAGCGTGTTTCGTCAGTCGAGATCACTGCGCCTCCAGGCTCCGCCGTCCGTAGGCGATGAACCCTAGGCCGACACCGAGGATGACCAGGCCAGCGCCGAGGTTGAGCCAACGATCGATGCCGGCGTCGGCAAAGAAGATGCCGGTGAGCACCGCCAGCGCCAACGCGGCGAGAAAGGCGCCGAGCAGGATCGCGGTAGTGCCCTCGCGACGCGGGTCCTTGCGGTCGCCGGCTGTCGACATCTAACCCGCCCAGAAGTAGATCAACACGTAGGGGAGAGTGAACAACGCCGCCCACCAGCGCAGATCGCGCCACCGCGCAGCGTCTGGGGCATCGGCCAATAGGGTCTGCGGGCGGATGCGCGCGACCAGCAGCACCGGCACGATCAACAGCACCAGAGCAAACCAGCGCGCGCTCGAAAGCGGCAGCGCGGCCATTGCTCGCTCGGCGGTTCCGAGGGTGAGGTCGAACAGGGTGCGCAGGATGGTCATCGTCAAGGGCTCTCGGAGCTTTCGGCGCGCGCGAGTCGTGCTCGCAGCATCGCCTGGACCTCGGGGTCACTGGTGACGTCGCCCCATACCAGGCCGCGGATGCGGTCGGGGGGCTCGGGTGGGGTGGCGAGGCTGACCACCGCGGTCACCGCGAGGCTGAACAGGAACGACCACCAGGCGACGAACAAGAACGGCTCCTCGGAAGCGAACAGGCCCTTCATTCCGGGGGTGTTGAGCAGCAAGCAGAACATCACCCCGGAGACCAGGCCGGCGGTGGCGCCGTGGCGATTCGCCCGTCGCCACAAAACGCCGAGGACCAGGATCGCCAGGGTTGGCCCCTGAATCAGCGAGAACACGGTCTGGATGGCGTTGTAGATGTTGGTGAAGCGTTGCTCGATCTGCGGGGCGACCAGCGCCGCCAGCACCAGCACCGCGGCGCTGGTGATCCGACCCGCCCGCAGCTGCTGGCGCGAATCGAACGGTCGTCCGAAGCGGGCGCGCAGCGGCCCGAGGATGTCTTGGGTCCACAGTGTCGAAGACGAGTTGAGGTAGGAGTCGACGCTCGACATCAGCGCCGCCAGGAAGGCCGCGAACATCAGACCGCGCAGACCGGGCGGGAGCAACAGCCGGATCAGCGACGGCACCGCCTCGTCGGGATTTGCAAGACCGGGAACGATCAAGATCGCCGCGAGGCCAGGCACCGCAACCAGCAGCGGGATGAACAGCTTGAGCAGACCCGCGAACAACACCCCGGCACGGGCGTCCCATTCCGAGCGCGCGCCGAGGCAGCGTTGGACGACCGCTTGATTGCCGGTGAAATAAGCGGTCGAGAGCACGATGCCCAGGCCCAGGACGATGCCGGTCCAGGGAAACGGCGTCGCGGTGTCGTGGGGCAAGTAGAGCGAGAAGTGGTCGGCATAGTCGGGACCGAGCCCGAGGATCCGGTCACGCATCGCCCATGGTCCGCCGACCTCCCACAGCGCTCGCGCGACCAGCGCCGTGCCGCCGACGAACATCACCACCAGCTGGACGACGTCGGTCATCACCACCGCCGCGAGCCCGCCGCGGATGGTGTAGATGCCGACGATCACCGTAGTCACCAGGATCGATACCGCCGGTGGCCAGCCGAGCACGCCGCGCAGCAGGATCCCGGTGGCGTGGATCATGATCCCGAGGTTGATCACCAGGATCACTCCCCAGCACAGCGCGAGGATCGTCTGCACCAGGGGTCCGTAGCGCCGGCCGAGGAACTCGGGGATCGTGAACACCCCGGATCGCCAGTAGAACGGCACGAACACGAACGCCGCGATCACCAGCGCCGGCATCGAGCCGAGCCAGTCGAAGTTCGCTTGGGCGAGGCCGTACTTGTAGGTGCCGCCGGACACCGCGATGAAATCGGTGGCGCCGATGTCCGAGACCACGATCGACATTCCCACCGCCCAGAACGGCAGCACCCGGCCGGCCATGAAGAAGTCGCCGGCGGTGTGGACGTAGCGCCCGAACCAACCTCCCAGGAGCAGGACGCCGAGCAGGTAGACGCCGATGATCACCGCGTCGATGCCGGCGAGGCCAGTGGCTCCCGTCATTCGGTCTCCGCGGTCTTGGTGGCGTCCGCGAGCAGGCGCTCGAGGTGACGCAGGCTGCGCTCGATTGCGACGTGGGGCGGCCCCTCGCAGTAGTCCTGCTCGACGATCAGCGCCTGGACCCCGGTCTCGAGCGCGGCCTCGATGACCGCGCCGAGGTCGACGTCGCCGTCACCGAGCGGGGTGAAGCGCGCCGGCTCGGCGGGGCGGCGACCGGTCCGTAACAGCTCGCCGTCCTTGAGGTGCAAGAGAGTGACCCGCCTCCCGAGCGCGCGTAGGTAGGCAGCGGGGTCGCGACCCGCCCACGCCAGCCAGTAGACATCGAGCTCGGCAAACAGGTGGGCCGCCTGGGCTCGATCGAAGATCGTTTGCAGACCGTCCGTGCCGTCACTGCCCTCAGCGCCCTCGACGTCGAGCTCGAAGTCGTGGTTGTGGTAGCCGAGAGAGAAGCCCTCGAGGGCGAGCTCGCTACCAATCGCGTCCAGGCTCGCGCCGAGTGCCCGGTAGACCTCGACCCCGCCGCGGCGTGCCGGGGGCAGCCAGGGACACACCAGTCTCGCGCAGCCGATCGTCCGGTAGTCAGCGAGCGCCGGTGTAAACGAGCGGGCCTCGAGCTGCTCGATCGGAACGTGGGCCGCCAGCGCTTCGAGATCGAGTCGTTCGAGGTCCGTGCGGACCGTGGTCGCGGTCGCATCCAGGAAACCGCCGAAGAGCTCGACGCAGTGGTACCCGGCGCCGGCGGCGAGCTCGAGCGCTCGTCCGAGGGCGCTTGGGCGTTGGACGTCGATCTCGGAGCGCAGGGTGTAGAGCTGAACGCCGACCTTCGGCATCGCGACTTGGGCAGCGGTCATGGCGGATCCCCCACCGACTCGTCGTCGCGATCGGGAGCGATCAACCGCAGGTGAAGGCCCAGATAGTACGGCAGCAGGAAGCTCGCCCCATCGGCCAGCCGCCTTCCCTCGCCGGGATAGTCGAAGCGCCACGGATCGTGGTTCCAATGGTCGACGAACCGCTCGTCGATCGGCAGCACCCGACCGTCGCGCAAGTGACCGCGCGGTGCCTCGCCGGTTGCATCGGGCAGCGCTACGATGTCGAGGCGGTGGCGGTTGATGAGCCCCCAGTCGACGCGATCGAGCGGGTAGCGAACCAGGCTGTCGATTGCGTCCTCGAGCCAGGGACCGGTGGGCGACAGATCGCGGTCTTCGAAGGCGTCGCGGTAGCGATGGTCGAAGCCGTACTCGACGTAGAGAAAATGGAACAGCGGATTGCGCTCGCCCGCGACCAGCTGCCAGTAGCGCGAGAACGATTCGGCCCAGATCGCCGCGAGCTCGGGGTCTCGCTCGTAGCGCAACAGGCTCGAGAACGACATGAACGCCATCTCGTCGTCCGACTGGTTGCCGGTGCCCGGACCGCCGTGGAGCTTGGGCACCCTTACGTTGGCGGCGTAGCCGTGGTCGTCGATCAGGCGGCGCGCCGCATCACCGTAGCGACGCTCGCCGCTGACATGCTCGGCGACTTGCAGATAGCTGAGGATCGACAGCGAGTTGAGCCCGCGCTCGCCCCACCAGTCGCGATCGAAGTTGAGAGCCTGCGGACCGAACACCGCCCACCGTGTGGGTGTGCCGTCGTGGTCCACGAGGGCGAAGTCGTGGGCGAGCAGGTGGTCGGTGATCGCGACCACGGTGTCGCGCACCCGCGCCTTCTCGGCGTCGTCGGCGACCAGGTCGAAGTACAAAGCGTAGAAGAAGTAATGGCCGTCGAGCTCGTCCGAGCTGGTGTCGGTCTTCCAGTACCACTGGCGGTCGGCGGACAGCGGCCATCGCGGTTCGAGCACCTTCCACAGTCGGTCATGGGTGCGCTGGCGCTCGCGATCACGCTCGGCGAGTCCGACGTTGGGGTCGGGTCCGCTCGCCGGCAGGATCGAGCGAGCGACGAAGCCCGGAGGGGCAGGGTGCTCGCCGCCTGGGTGACGTCGGAGAGGAAGCGCAGCGCTTCGTAGGCCGCCTTGGCGCGGGCCGCCGCTTGCGGGTCGCCGGTGGCGGCAAAGGCATAGCACTGGGCGGCGCCGTACATCGAGGTCCAGAGGCCGTCGTTGTCGCTGTCTTGCTGGGTGGTGTGCGCGCGATCTCCGGGTGCTGCGAGCACCACCGAGTCGACGTAGCCGTAAGGAGTGCGCCGGTGATAGCGGTCGATCTCGGCCTCGAAGAACCGCGCCTTTTCCGAGAGCGTCAGCGAGCGCAGCTCGATCAGCCCGACGCCGCCGGAGGTCGCACTCCACACCCAGCCGCGAGAGTCGACTACGACCTCGCGCACCTGGTCGTCCGGCAACCACCGTTTCCCCTGGCGCACTTCCCATCCGGAGGCACTCAGGTGAACGAGCCCGTGGACGGTACCGATCCAAACGTCGCCGGAACCACCGGGGGCCAGCGACATCGGCTCCGCCAGTGGCAGTCCGTCCTCGGAACCGTAGAGGCGAAACGTGTCGGTGGCCAGGTCGTAGCGAGCGAGGCCTTCGGGCGCTGCGATCCACAGCGCCCGCGCGCCATCGAACGCGAGACCGACGATTCGGTTCGGCGACCAGCTCCGCGGGCCCTGGCGGGGGACCAGACGGCGGAAGTGGAACTCTTGCCGGTCAGCGGGAGATCCGATTCCGAGGAGCAGGCCCTCGTCATCGGCGACTGCGAGGAACGACCGGTCTGTGGAGGCTGCGAGCGCTCGAATCGACCCAGAGCCGTTTTCAATGATTCCGGTGCGCGTCGCCGCCGAGTCGGTGGCCGGTGAGCGACGCTCGACTCGAGCGTCGGCGTCGCCGATCAGCAGTTCCGGCCATTGACCGGCCTGC
>JAQBHE010000047.1:0-5387 GCA_032128015.1 Holophagae bacterium | reverse complement strand
CAACATCACCCCGTCCACCGCCACCGACTTCCGGAACTCCCGCGCCTGGTTGACCGCGTTCTGACCGGTGGTGGCATCCAGCACCAGCAGGGTGCGGGTCTGCCAATCCGGAATCTCACGGGCGATCACCCGGCCAATCTTGGCCAGCTCCTCCATCAGGTGGGATTTGGTGTGGAGGCGACCCGCGGTGTCGACGATCGTGTGATCGACCCGCCGCGCTCGCGCCGCCTCGAGGGCGTCGAACACCACCGCCGCTGGGTCGGAGCCCGGCCGGTGCCGAATGACATCGACGCCCAACCGCTCGCCCCAGGTGACCAGCTGTTCGATCGCGGCAGCTCGGAAGGTGTCGGCGGCCGCCAGCAGCACCCGCTCGCCGTCGTCCAACGAGCGCTGAGCCAGTTTCGCGATCGACGTGGTCTTGCCGGCGCCGTTGACTCCGACCACCAGAGTGACCCGCGGCGAACGCGGCTTGGACCAGCCGGGAGCATCGAGCAGCAGCACCGCCACCTCGTCGACCAGCATCTCGCGAAGCATCACCTCGTCGCCACCCTGGCCGACACGAACCCGCTCGCGAACCCGATCCACCAGCTCGATCGCGGTCACCGCGCCGAGGTCGGCCGCGATCAGTCCCTCCTCGAGCTGCTCGAGCGTCTCGTCGTCGATCACTCCGCGGCCCGCGAGTGCCGCCCCAACTCGACCGATCAGCTCGGTGTGGGTCATGTTGAGGCCGCGCTTGAGCTTCGACCACAAACCCCGCCGACGATCGGCGCCGACCGCCGCCTCAGGAGGCTCCAAAGAATCCCAAGAAGAGGTCATGCGTCGGGACCGGTCCCGAAGAGCTCGCGCAACAGCAGTTCCCCGGCCCGCACCAGACTGCGATTCGCGGCCAATACCAACGCCGGGTTGCGCTGGGCGAGCACCAAGAAGTAGCCCTCCGCGAGCGGCGACGCGAGCACGTGTAGGTCCTGGTTCTCGATGTGGAGCATCCGGATCTCGCCCGCCGTCTCCGGGTCGAGGAAGCGCTGCACCTGACGCAGGTAGATTCCGACGTAAGCGCCCAGCAGTCGCATTCGTTGCGGCTCGATCGCGCTGCACGAGATGCCGACAGTCTCGCCGGTGGCGTCGAGGAACAAAGCGCCCACTGCGCCTTCGTTCTCGGCGATCAGGTTGGCGAGGACGTAGTCGAACGGCATGATCGCACCTGCTGGCTAGCGAACGCCTAAGTATGGACGACCGCGTCCTCCAGGGCCACGGTCCGCCGTTGCTGCCGGTAGCTGCCGCTGGACGGCACCAGGATTCCACCGCGACCGTAGGCGACAACAAACGCCGCCACCACCCGGGCATCGAAGCTCCTGCCTTCGAGTTCGCGGATCAGCTCCACCGCCTGCTCCGGGGTGTGCGGATCCTGGTACGCCCGCTGGGTGGTCACCGCATCGAAGGTGTCGGCGACCGCGACGATCCGCGCCATCATCGGGATCTGGTCGCCGACCAGCCCGTCCGGATAGCCGCCGCCCTCCCATCGCTCGTGGTGCCAGCGGATCGCTGGCAGCACGGTCTTGAGCTGGTCGATCGAAGCCATGATCTCGGCGCCGATCACCGGGTGCCGCTTCATCGCCTCGAACTCCTCCGCGGTCAACACCTCGCCCTTGTTGAGCACGCGATCGTCGATCCCGATCTTGCCGATGTCGTGGAGCAGACCGGCGAGCCAAACCTGATCGGCGCGCTCGCGCTCGTCGGTCATCTCGGTGGCGATCGCCTGGCTGTACGACGCGACCCGTTCCGAGTGCCCGCGGGTGTACGGCTCCTTCGCCTCGACGGCGGCGAGAAGAGCGCGGATCGTGCCGATGAACAGCTCGCGGTTGACTTGCGCGGCGCCCTTGAGCCGGGCCACGTGATCCTGGACCTGGGCGCTCATCCGGTTGAAACTCGACGCCAGCTCGATGATCTCGCGGCCGGCGCCACGGACTTCCACCCGCCGGCCGAAGCGACCGTCGGCGATCTCGAGGCTCGACTCGGCAAGCCTCTGAATCGGCAGGCTGAGCAGCCGGGTGGCCGCCGCTCCGGACACCAATGCCAGGGCGACGGTCACTGCGGCGGTAAGGACGACGTTGCGCACCAGGTCAGAAACCGCTCGCAGCGCCGCCTCTTTGTGCTTCTGCACCAGCACCACCCAACCGGTGTTCCCAATCTTGCCAAACTGGCCGATCACTGCCCGCTGGCTCGAGCCGACCCGCATCTCGTACTCGAACACCGGGTAGGCGCCGGCTGGCGAGCGCAGCGCCTCGCGCACTGGCGCCGCCCGTTCCACGGCCTGGCGCACCAAGGTCGCCTGGCCGCGGTCGGCCCACAGCACCCGGCCGGCGGCAACGTCGAGTAGGAACACGCCCTGGCCTTCCTTGGCATCGAGCGGCAGTGGCCTCGCGCCCTGGAGCAAGATCCCTGAGGGACCGTCGGCGTCGGAGATGCGCAGCGAGATCACCACCCACGGCTCGCCCGCCACGGCGGCGAAGAAGTCGTAGGCCGGCGACCGTTTCTCAGCAAGACCCTTGCCGGCGCCCTCGCCGGCGACCCTCAGTGCACGACCGAGATCGTCCGGGACCGCCGATCCGTAGCTTTCACCGGTCTCGAGGAAGGTGACGCGACTCGCGAACTCGCCTTGGGTCGCGGCAGCGAAGCCGCTGAGATAGTCCTGCAGCCACGCCTGCGACGAGCCCGTCCCATCGCGCGGCATTGCCACCAAACCGGATCCCAGCTGTTCCAGTTGGCGGACCACGATCTCGAGGTTGAGTCCCAGACGCTCGGAAAGCTGTTCGGCTTGCCGGCTCAGATTCACCTTCTCTTCGCGCTCGAGCAGGTCGCGGTTGCGCCCCAGGCTGACCGCCGAACTGAACAGCAAGGGCAGGACACCGAACAACAACAAGAAGCCGAACAGCAGATGGCGCAGGCGAAGCCGCGCCCATCCCCTCGGTCGGTTGGCGGTGACGGTCACGACGTTCTCACGGCTCGGAGTCGCAAAGCCGTGCCGACCCCTGCGGAGAATAATAGAGAATGGGGTCAGCCGGCCCTAGCAGCCCGCTCAGGCGGCCTTAGGAATCGCGAAGGAACAGAACGAGCTCGTTCTCGACCGCCGCTTTCGACAAGTCGCTCACCACCGTCCCCCGCCCCAGTCTCTCGGGAAGCACCCAGGGAATCGCTTCCTCGGTCGCCTTCTTGTCGCGGGCGATGGCAGCGAGCAGCTCGGCCACCGATAGCGACGGCAACGCCGGCAGCGACAGGGCGCGCAGCAAGGATTCGATTCTCTCGGCCTGGTCCGCCGCCATTCCTCGGCGCCGCGCCAGGCGCAATGCGAACAGCATCCCCCAGCCCACCGCTTCGCCGTGACGGAGCGCCCGATACCCGGTCACCGCTTCGATCGCGTGGCCGAGGGTGTGCCCGAAGTTCAAGAGTCGTCGCTCCCCGGCCTCGAAGGGATCGGCTTCGACAACCCGGGCCTTGGCGCGAACCGCCGCCGCGACCACCGGGGCGAGCGCTTCGGGGTCGCCAGCGAGCAGGCTCTGCATCCGAGTCTCGACTGCGGCGAGAAGGTCGAGGTCGAGCAACGCCGCCATCTTGATCACCTCGACCAAACCGGCGCGCAGCTCGCCCGCTGACAGGGTCAAGAGCAGCCGAGTATCCGCCACCACCGCCACCGGTTGGTGGAACAGGCCGACGCTGTTCTTGCCCTCGGGCAGGTCGACCGCGGTTTTGCCGCCGACCGAGGCGTCGACCTGGGCGAGCAGCGTGGTCGGCACTTGGAGGTAGCGAACGCCGCGCAGAAACGCGCCGGCGACAAAGCCCGCGAGGTCGCCGACCGAGCCGCCGCCAAAGGCAACCACCACACTGTCGCGTTTGCCGCCGGCGGCCAGCATCCGCCGCCACAAGTCGCCGGCGACTTCGATCGACTTCGCGGCCTCGCCGTCGACAACTTCGAGGCGATGAACGCGGGCCGCGGACTCGAGGGCCGGCGCGAGCCGCGAGCCGTGGAGCGCCCAGACCGGCGGGCTGGTGATCACGAAGACGGTTCGGCCGCCCAGGGCGCGGGCCGCCTCCTCCAACCCCAGGTCGAGCGCTCCCTCTCCGACCAGAACCGGGTACGACCCGCCGGGAAAGCGGACGGTGATCCGTTCGCCGCCGTCGCTCCGTTCGCCGCCGTCGCTCCGTTCGCCGCCGTCGCTCCGTTCGCCGCCGTCGGCTACGTCGCCCGGGCTCACCGGCCGCTCGCGTCCGGCGCCACCTTGGTCAAGGTCCGCACACCGAGCTCCTGGAGCTGCGCGATGTCGACCGCCGACGGCGCCTCGGTCATCAGGCACACGGCCGACGCGGTTTTCGGGAAGGCGATGACGTCGCGCAGCGATCGCGCCCCCGCCAGCACCATCACCAGGCGATCGAGACCGAGGGCGATGCCGCCGTGCGGCGGCGCCCCGTAAGACAGCGCGTCGAGCAAGAAACCGAAGCGCGCCCGCGCGTCTGCCTCGGAAATCCCGAGGGCGGCGAACGCCCGGCGTTGGATGTCGGCGTCGTGAATTCGGATCGAGCCGCCTCCCAGCTCGAGGCCGTTGTAGACCACGTCGTAGGCCCGCGCCAGAACCCCTCCCGGGTTTTGCTCCAGCAGGTCGACGTCTTGCGGCCGAGGAGACGTGAACGGATGGTGGAGCGCTTCCCAGCGCTGGTCGTCGGCACTCCAGCCAACCCACGGAAAATCGACCACCCACAAGAACCGATGGGGATCGGCGCCGAGGCGGCCGTATTGGTTGCCGAGCTTGACCCGGAGCGCTCCCAGAGCCGAAGCGGCCACCGCCTCGGCTCCCGCGACGATCAGCGCCAAACCACCGTCTTCGAGCGCCAGGCGGTCGGCGACCGCGCCCAGGGTCGCTGCATCGACCACGTCTTTGACCTGGAACTGGACCTCGCTGCCGGTACGCCGCAGGGTCAGCACGCCTTGGGCGCCGAACTGCCGCGCCACCGCACTCCACTCGTCCACCTGCTTGCGCGAAGCGCCGCCCGCTCCCGGCACCGCCAGACCGCGGATCACTCCGCCGGTGGCGAGGGTCGACTCGAAGGCACGGAACGAACTACCGGTGAGCTGCTGCGAAAGGTCGACGATCTCGAGCTCGACCCGCAGATCCGGGCGGTCGCTGCCGTAACGCAGCATGGCGTCACGGTAGGCCAGGCGAGGGAACGGAACCGGCACCTCGATCCCGGCGACCGCGAACAGCCGCACCAACAGCCCTTCGGTCAAAGCCTGGATCTCGGCTTCGTCGACGAACGACATCTCGACATCGATCTGGGTGAACTCGGGCTGGCGGTCGGCGCGCAGGTCCTCGTCGCGAAAGCAGCGCGCGATCTGG
>JAQBHE010000046.1:0-3516 GCA_032128015.1 Holophagae bacterium | reverse complement strand
CGTGCTGACTTTCACCACAGGCTGCTAGGCTCCGGGAACGTAGACGACCAGATCGCTTTGCCTCAGGTCGGACCGGAACGACTCCTGCAACGGGGGCGGGACGAAGGCCTTAGCGGCCTTCGACCGCTCCCCGAACTGCGTCCACGAGCTTCTTGAAGGGAGCTCGCTGCTCGCGAGGAAGCCTTCCTGCAAAGCTCTTCTCCAAGGGAACCCGTCGGATCAACTCGACCACGTCGGCAATGTCCTGAGAGCGCTCGGGGCGACCCAGTCCGCTGTGGAGCTTGAAACGGATGAGGTCCGCCAACCCTACGACGCGAACTCCTTGGATCTCCACGACCTGGCTTGGAGCGGAGCCCGTTTCGGACTCGGTCACGAGATGAACGGGAACACCCTCGATGCGGAGCTCCCGTTGCTCAGCGTCCCACTCGGCGCCGAGACCGATCAGAGCTTCGTGCAACTCGTCGGTTCGCGCCGCGAACAAATCGATGTCCTCGGTCGTCCGGCGGTAGCCGTGCAGGAATACCGAGATACCTCCCAGAACGGGCGCACCGGTCGCTTCGGTCAGGCGCCTGGCCAGTGCCAGCAGTTTGGGCTCGCTCGAGAGGAGACTCATCGCCCAATGGTCCAGAAGCGCTTCCGCTGTCGCGGTCTTGGGCGTCATTTCAACAGGGTCTCTTCACAACGACGCCGTGCCGCCAGTATAGAAGAGTGTGAACACCCCTTACGTTTCGCGAGCCACCGATCCCATCGACGGAGCCACCCGTTGCCGACTCAACGCACCGTAAACTCCTGGCGCAGGAACGAGCTGCGGCCCGAGCCTTCGTCCCATAGGCCGACCGCGACCAAGTGACGGCCTCGCGGCAGCGGGAACTCGAAGGTCACCGCGAAGAACTGGTCTCGAGCCTGGTCCCAGTCTCCGGCAGGGATCTCGAGCGGCAGCACCAAATGCTGCGGCTCGAGGCGCTTGCGGTCCTCGGTCTGCACCGCGGCTGCAAGACGCACCTGTCCGGCGCGCATTCCCTTCGCCGAAGACAGCGCAAGGGTCGCGAGCGGCATCGACACCGTGAGCTCGACATCATAGAAACCGCCCATCGCGGTCTGGTGCTCGATGCGGTCGATCCGCAGGTCGTGGGAGTTCTCGGTCCAGCCGAGCAGCAGCGCGCCGGACGTGCGGTCGACCAGCCAGTTGCGCAAGGAACGCGCGGCATATCGGGTGCGGTACCGCAGGTCTACGCGGCCGCGGGTCTTGACTCGAACCTCGTGGAGGGATCCTTCCACGAAATCGTCGAGCACATAGCCAATCGAGTAGGGCGCCGCGACCTGGACCTCGACCTGCGAAAGGTAAGCCGCGACGTTGTCGCCCGAGACCATCGCCAGGCCGCCGCTGTGATCGGCCAGCAACAGCAACCCGGAGCGCAGGTCGGACAAGTAGCCGAGTGAACGCGCGTCGGACACTCGTTCGCGCAACGCCGCCGCCGCAGCTTCGATCTCCGGGGGCTTGATCGGAAACAGAGTCACCCGATGACTGCTCGCGAGCGCCGCCAGATTCTCGAATCGCGGCAGGCAGTCGAGACGACCGATCGATTCCTGGAAACGGCCGGCGCGAAGCCGAGCGCTCTGGGGAGCCGGCGTGTCGAAGGTGAGCCGGTTCGACTCGTCGTCGAAGCCGTTCACGCCATCCGATTCGCCCCGGCGCATCAAGTCCTGGGCCTCGGGGTTGCGGGTGCCGGAGACCCGGCGCTGGAGGTTGAGCGCCAAGCGATCGAAGGGGCGCATGGCAAAACCGTCGCCGACCAGAACCAGCGCCTTGCGGCCCGGCACCAGAGCCAGCGACTCGACCAGCGAACCGAGCGCATCGGCGGTCACCAGGGCGTCCTCTTGGAGCACCCGTCCGTAGCCCACGAGCTCGGACAGGGTGGTCTCCATCGAGGCGATCCCCTGAACCGACTCGCGGGCGCTCCCACCGAGCATCTCCATCAGCTTCTCGAAGCTCTGTTGAGACCGCCGCTTGAGGTTCTTGGCCTGGGACGTCGCCTCGTCGCGCGCCTCGATCTGGTTGAATGCCACCGCGACGTCGGCGGCGCTTGTAGTCATGTCCTGGATGATCCGGAGCCTTCCGTCCAGCACCGCCACCATCGAGTAGACATCGCCCCCGCTCATCAGCCGTCCGGCGAAGGTCTTGAGCTCGGGCAGCACGGCGTCGCGGCTTTCCGGGCGCAGGTGAAGCTGATCGACCACGAACACCAGGGTCAGACGCTCGCTCGGGCTGGGGTTCGGGCGGTCGGGCGGCGAGAAGTAGGAGATCTCGACCCGTTTCCGGTCGTCGAACACCTGGAAATCGTCGCGCTCGAGGCCGAGCACAGGACGGCCGTCGCGGTCGAGGGCGACGATGTCGACGTTGACCACCGTCACCTCGACCACCTCGCTGCGGTCGGCCAGTCCACGCCCGACCTGAGCCTGGGCAAGGCCTGCGAGCAGAGAACCGCCGGCCATCAGCGTAACTAGCCCAGCACGGCCGACCGACATCCGAAGGAGTCGACGCCACGCGTTCTTGATCTTCAACATGGTCTGGAGTCGGCCTGGGGACTCAGCCTAACCGATCGCCGACGCCGGCACTCGGCCAATCGTTGGTCTGGAGCCACCAGCGCACTGGTCGCCCTTTGCGCGATCGCCCGCTGTGCCAGAGAATCGCAGTCGCCCCCACGTCGTCAGGAGGCGACCCGGCAGCAACCACGTTCCGCAACGAAGGCAGCCCATGAACGATTCGTCGGACCACCCTGGCACGGAAACCACACCGATCCCCGATCCGGGCCCGGGGATCGAGCGCCTCGACGCCGGCGCCGAGACCGCGGCGACCACCATCGCCTCCGACCTTGCTGCGCGCGAGGTCGATTCGATCAGTGGCAAGCGCTTCGGCACTTGGAGCGGGGTCATCCGGCCAACCGTCCTCACCATCCTCGGGGTGATGATGTACCTCCGCGAGGGCTGGGTCGTCGGCAACGCCGGGCTCGGTGGGGCGCTGTTGATCATCTTCATGTGCTACGCGATCACCGGCGCCACCGCGCTGTCGCTGTCGTCGATCACCACCAACATCCGGCTTGGCGCCGGCGGGGTGTTCTCGATCGCCACCCAGAGCCTCGGCCTCGAGGTCGGCGGCAGCATCGGCATTCCGTTCTACCTCGCGCAGTCGTTGTCGGTGGCGATGTACATCTACGGCTTCATGGAGGGCTGGCGGGCAATCTTCCCCGACCACCACCCGACGCTGGTAGTGCTCGCGGTGTTCGCGGTGATCTTCGCGGTCTCCTACGTCAGTACGAGCCTGGCATTTCGCGTCCAGGTGCTGGTGATGACCGGGGTGATCGTAGCCTTGGGCTCGATCTTTCTCGGCCTGCGCACCGTACCGGAGATCCACACTCCGCAGATCCTTGGCTCGTTCGAGGACGCGGGCTTCTGGACCCTGTTCGCGATCTTCTTTCCCGCCGCCACCGGGATCATGGTCGGCGCCAGCATGTCGGG
>JAQBHE010000045.1:0-7484 GCA_032128015.1 Holophagae bacterium | reverse complement strand
CCCCCGGGGGTCGAGCCGACTGTTGGTGGTCCCGCGCCATGACCCGCCGATCGACCGCCGAATCGGCGACCTCGTCGAGCATCTGCGGCCCGGCGACTTGCTGGTGCTCAACGACACCCGAGTGGTCCCGGCGCGTCTCCTCGGCGAGCGTCTCGACGCCACCGGCGCCGCAGCCGGCGCCGTCGAGCTGCTGCTGGTCGAGCCGGTGGGCGGCGGTCGCCATCGCGCGCTCGCTCGGCCGGGGCGACGTACTCCTGCTGGCACCCGGCTTCGTTTCCGTGCCCGCGACGACAGCCGCGGCGACACCGAAGGCGGCGACACCGTCGAGGCCGAAATCGAGGGCCGCGACGGCGAGTACTTCGTGGTTTGTTTTCCCGAGCCTGGGCCAGACCTCGCGCGCTTCGGCCGCATCCCGCTGCCACCGTACATCCGTCGAGCCGACGACGAGGACGACGGTCGCGACTACCAGACCGTCTTCGCCCGCGCTCCGGGTGCGATCGCTGCGCCCACCGCGGGCCTCCACTTCACCCAGGAGCTGTTCGACCGGCTGGAGCGTCACGGAGTCAGCCGCACCGCGGTCACCCTGCACGTCGGCCCGGCAACCTTCCTGCCCCTCGGGCCGGACGCTGCGCCTCGTAACCCGCTGCCCGCAGAGCGTTGCTCGGTCGACGCCGAGACCGCGGCGGCGATCGCCGCTGCCCGCGATCGCGGCGGCCGGGTGGTCGCGGTCGGAACCACGGTGGTCCGGACACTCGAGTGGGCGGCCGACGAAACCGGCGCGGTGCTCGCACGCGATGGCGCGACCGATCTGGTGATCCGGCCGGGCCATCGCTTCCAGGTAATCGACCTGCTGCTCACCAACTTCCACCTGCCGCACTCCACCCTGCTGCTGCTGGTCGAGGCGTTCGCCGGTCGAGAGCGGATCGCCAAGGCCTACCGCGCAGCCCTCGAGCGCGGCTACCGCTTCTACTCGTATGGCGATGCGATGCTGGTCGAAGGCGCGACGCGTTGAGTCTCAGTTTCGGGGAAGTGGCGTCGCGCCGGCCAGGATCCGGTAGGCGCAGGCCGCGGCGCCGTAGCCGTTGTCGATATTGACCACCGCCACCCCCGGCGCACACGCGTTGAGCATCGTCAAGAGCGGCGCCAGGCCTGCGAAGTGCGCGCCGTAGCCGACGCTGGTCGGCACCGCCACCACCGGGCTCGCCACCAGGCCCGCGACCAGCGTCGGCAGCGCGCCGTCCATGCCCGCGACCACGATCACCACCCGTGCTGCGCGGATCTGGTCCAGCTGCTCGATCAGCCGATGCACTCCGGCGACGCCGACGTCCCAATGGCTGCGGACCTCGAGCCCATGCCACTCGGCGACCACCACCACCTCCTCCGCGACCGCGAGATCGGCGGTGCCAGCGGCCAGCACCGCCACCGGCCCGCCGACCGGCGGATGCGGCTCGCCGACCACCCACACCCTCGCGCGGGAGTGGTAGCGACCCTGGGGGTGGCGCGCGCCGAGGCTTTCGGCCGGACCCACCGCGAGCCGGGTGACCAGGGCGCGGCCGTGGACCTCGACCAGCCGGTCGACGATCTGACGCAGTTCGTCGTCGGTCTTGCCTTCGGCGTACACCGCCTCGGGGAGACCGCACCGACGCTCGCGATGGAGGTCGAGGCGGGCGAACCCGAGGTCGGCGCTCGGCCGCAAGCGCTCGAGCGCTTGCTCGGTCGACAGGGCGCCCGCGGCCACTTCCTCGAGCAGCCGCTCCAGCTCTTCCTCGCGCATCAGCGGGCCGCTAGCCTACGGGCGGCGCGTGGGTCTCCGCCACGGCCACGTCCTCGACCTTGGTCGCGTCGGCGCCCCCCGACCGATAGCCACGGGCGTCGAGCACCACCTCCGAGAAGCCAAGGGCTTCGAGGCGCGGCGCGAGGCCCGGCCACAGCAGGCGCAGACGCGCGACTTCGTCGCTCCCGACCTCGACTCGCGCCCGACCCTCGTCGTGGCGAACCCGCACCACCCGGAACCCTTGGGCCTGTAGCAATTCCTCGGCGCCCTCGACGCGCCGCAGCTTGCCCAGGGTCACGGTCTGGCCATGGGGGATGCGCGACGAAAGGCATGCGTTGGCGGGCCGGTCCCAGACCGTCAATCCGAGCGCGCGAGCGAGCCCGCGGGTCGTCGCCTTGTCGACTCCGGCAGCCAGCAACGGGCTGTGGACACCGCGCTCGCGCACCGCTTGCAGACCCGGACGCGAAACGCCGACATCGGAGGCATTGGTGCCGTCGCAGACCGTCGCGCCGCCGCGCTCGCGCGCCACATCGTGCATCGCGTCCATCCGCATCCCCTGGCAGACGTAGCAGCGATGCTTCGGATTGCGGACGAACTCGGGGTTGTCGAGCTCGCTATAGGTGATGATCCGGTGCTCGATCCCGAGCTCGGCGGCAATCCGTCGAGCATCGTCGAGCTCGCGACCAGCGAGAGTCTCGGCAGCCGCGGTCACCGCCACAGCCTGGTCGCCGAGAGCGCGCTGGGCGAGCGCCGCCACCACGCTCGAATCGACGCCTCCGGAGAAGGCGACGACCACCGAACGTCGGGTAGCCAGATCCTCGACCAGGGCTCGAATCAGCGGCTCGATCACCGGTCCAATGTAGCACGCAAAGGGCGATCCGGAACCAGATGAACGACGGGTTCGATACCCAACAGCGGGAGGTTCCTCTCGTGGCGATGGGATTCACACGAGCGCGCCTCATCAAGTTGCCTTGGCGAGGCCTACCGCAGTGCGGAAAGCAAGGTCAAACCGTCAAGCCACCAGGCTATGCTGGGAGCATGGGTCCTTCGAAGAACCGGTCGCCGGAGCGTAGCCGCCAAGAGCCTCGGACCGTCGGGCGCACCTTGCAGCCGATCCGGATCCACCAGGCGCCCGTCGAAGCGGTGATCCGACCTTCCGCCGCGTACGGTCCAGCGGACGAAGTCGCGCCGACAACGCTCCCACGAACCGCGAATCGCTTCTTGCTTCGCGTCGCGAACCTTTCCAGCGGCGGCCGACCGGGCGCCTACGATCTGTACCTGAATCTGCCCCCCGGCGCGCGTGCGTTGGATCACCCCGAGCGGTATGCCGGGCGAATCTCTGTCTACGGACCAACTTCCGACTTGGAGAATCGTGGCCGGCCCGTCTTCGACTTCGTCCTTGATATCACCCGGCCTTACCAGCGACTGACAGCGGAAACAGACTGGCAAGACGACGGCCTCCGCGTGACGATGGTGCCGGTGTACGACTGGAGCGATGAGATCGAGATCCGCGAGATCAACTTGAACATTCGTTGACCGATCTCGAATCATCGTGCTACCGTCGAAGCAAGTTCCGCTACAACAAGGAGGAGTCTCATGCGAGTCCGGAAAGCCGTATCGATCGCAAGAAACGCGACGACCCCAGACCCCACTCTGCTCTGGTACAGCCGCGCCATCGGGATCATGCGGACGAGGCGCAAGTTCGCCGATCCCACGAGCTGGCGCTTCCAGGGCGCGGTCCACGACTACGATCCGAGCACGGACCCTTACAAGTCGCCCGGCGATCCAACGCCGGCCACCAGGATCCAGACGGGTTTCTGGAAAAAGTGCCAGCACTCCTCCTGGTTCTTCGTCCCATGGCACCGGATGTACCTGTTTTTCTTCGAACAGATTGTCGCTGCCGCGGTCGTAGAGGCGGGCGGCCCGAAGGACTGGACGCTGCCTTATTGGGACTACACCGCCAGCGCCGCCGCGCGCAAGCTCCCCTGGGCCTTTGGGCAGCCGACCTGGCCCGGCGGCGAGACGAACTATCTTTACGTGGCACGGCGGGCGCCAGGCATCAACGCCGGGACCACCTCGCTCAGCCCCCGGGACGTCGAGACGGCGACCGCGCTCGGCAAGTTGCTCTTTTCGACGAGCAAGACCAGCTCGGACGTCGAGTTCGGCGGCCCCCAAGTCCAGAACCACGACGGCGGGGTGTACCCATTCGGCGGAGTGGAAAGCAGTCCCCACAACCACGTTCACGTGTCGGTAGGCGGGCCGCAGGGCTTCATGTACGACCCCACCCTCGCGGCCCTCGACCCGATCTTCTGGCTGCACCACGCCAACATCGACCGCCTGTGGGAGGTCTGGATCCGGGAGTCGAACCGACTCAACCCCCAGCAACTGAGCTGGCTGAAGGGTAGCAAGTTCAAGTTCTACGACGCGAAAAGGAAGGTCGTCACAATGACCTCGTCGGAGGTCACGGACACCCGGAAGCTCGACTACATCTACGACGGAATGTCGGCGATCCGCCGAGCGGTGCTGGAGTCGGTGGTGGCGGCCCCGCGTGTTCGCCGCCTCTCGATGATCGGCGCCACCCAAGCGCCGCTCGCTCTCGAACGCTCGGCGCTGCACACCGTCATCTCAACCGTCGCGCTACCCGCCGCGGCCAGCGCCGGCCTGGAGGGTGTGGCCGGCGCCTCGACGGTGCTCCTGCATCTCGAGAACCTCGAGGGCAAAGAGAACGCCGGCTCCTACGACGTCTTCGTCAACCTCCCGCGGCGCGCAGACCCCGGGGACCACCCGCAGCTGCACGCCGGCCGGATCTCGATGTTCGGCGCCCGGGCCGCCAAGCGCCGTGTCCGGGACCACGCCCGCGTCGGCTTCAGCTTCGTACTGGACGTGACCCGCATCTACCAAGCCCTGTCAGCCGCGGGGAGTTGGGATCCAGAGCATGTTCGCGTCTCCCTCGTGCCGGTCTATGACTGGAGCGACGAGGTCAAGGTGGGCCGGATCAGTGTGAACACCCGCTGAGCATGACCCCTCACGCGAGCCGGGCCTCTCAGGTACTCGCTAGGCTGGCCGACCAACGCCCCGAATGGTGGGCGCTGGTGCTGGCCGTCGCCGCCTGGGTAGCCATGCTGCCCCATCTGCTCTCGGCGAGCCCGTCCGGTCATCCGATCTCCTTTTGGGACGGCTGGCGCGCCTGGACCCTGATGGTGATCGCGATGACGGTGCCGTTGATCCTGGAGTCCGTCCGGTGGGCGGCCGAGCGGAGCCTCCGTTCCCGGCAGCTCCGGGCCATGATGGGCTACCTGGTGGGCCACCTGGCCCCCTGGGTGGTCTTCGGCGCCGTCGTGGCCTGGACCCACCGCGCGCCGTGGGCCCACCTCCCGTGGCTGCCTTCCCTAGCATTCGGGCTGGCGGCAGTCTGGGCCCTCACCCCGTTGTATCCGCGCCTGGTGGGCTGGAGCCACCGTACGCTCCCCTTGGCGCCCAAGGGCTGGGCCGCGGATCGCGATTGTCTGCGCTTCGGCTTTGCTCAGGGGGTGCCGTGTCTCGGCGGCTGCTGGCTGTTGATGGTGGGTTGTACGCTCACGGGCCATGGCCCGGTGGCGATGGTCGGCGGAACCCTGCTCAGCGCCGCCGAGCGCATGTCCTGGCAGCCGCGACCATGGGTAGTCCCCCTGGGCTGCGCAGCCCTCGCGGTCTGGTACGGGCTCGCCTGGCTGAGCTAGCGGGATCGTGGTTGTGACCACCCGCAGCGAGGTAGCAATGACCAGGCGCGGTCATACCGCGATCCCGCTAGCCGGTCACCCCGTCCAAGCGGCCGCGGACGGCTCGCGGGGCCGGTTGTCACCGCTCCCCGAGGAAACTACCGGGACTCCGGCCCAGCTGGCCGGCCGATTGGCCTGAGACTTCGGCGCTCGGTCGCCGCGCGTCGCAGGCTCACCGGAACCGTGAACAGAATCGCGTAGACGCCGAACCCGAACAGCGGCACCAGCGGCGCGCGAGCTTGAGACGACGCCTCCGCCATCGCCCTCAGCAAAGTCAAGGGACCGGCCGGACCCACGAGGTACACCGCCAACAGCAGCGATCGCAGCGCCCTCCGAGCGGCACGGGTGCGTCTCACGTACAAGTTGCCGGCCACCCAGCCAGCGACCGCGGCAACACCGTAGAAGGCATAGAGGCCGAGGGGCAGCGCGCCCGCGACCCCGAGGACTCCGAAGCGATCCAGAATGGCGAGGATCGCTCCCGCCGCGCATGCCCCGAGGGCGCCGAGCTCAAACCGGTTCACGACCCGCTATCCCTGGTCCACCAACTCCTGGTACTCGCTGGCGCTCAACAGGCCCTCGAGCGCGTCCGGATCGTCGGCGCGAAGGCGCAGGAGCCAACCCTCGCCGTGGGGGTCTTCGTTGAGCAACTCGGGCGCGTCGGTCACCTTGCCGTTGACCGCCACCACGGCACCCGCGATTGGCGTGTACAGCTCGGCGACCGCTTTCACCGACTCGATGTTGCCGATCTCGGCGTCGGCTTCGAAGCGAGCGCCGACCGCCGGCAGCTCGACGAAGACGACGTCGCCGAGCTCGGCTTGCGCGAACTCGGTGATGCCGAGCACGAACGCATCGCCGTCGCGCTGGATCCACTCGTGCTGCCGGCTGTAGCGGCGATCGTCCGGGTACATGAACTAGCTCTCCTTCGAGGTCCGAACTGTCAGCCGTAGGCGACCGCCACCCTGGTGCTGCTGGCGGCCGTTTCTAGATCTTCGGCCGGCGATAGAACGGCAGCTCGACGACGCGCCCGGCAATGCGACGACCGCGGACCTCGATCTCCAGTTCCGCGCCGGGAGTGAGCTTGTCGAGCTCGTTGACCTTCTCGGTCTTCTCAGCCTTCGCTGTGCCGTCTCCCTCGACCTTGGCGATGCCGATCGCCCGACCCAACGTCGGACTCCAACTGCCAGAAGTGACGGTACCACGAAGGCCCTGCCCGCTCACCGCGTGCCCGTGACGCGCGATCCCGCGCTCGGTGAGCTCGAAGCCGACCAAGCGACAGCCGAGACCCACTCGTCGCTGGCGCTCGAGCGCCTCGCGACCGACGAAGGAGTCCTTGTCGAGCTTCACCACCCAACCCAGCCCGGCCTCGAAGGGTGTGACCTGGTCGTCGATGTCCTGGCCGGCGAGCCGCATTCCGGCTTCGAGCCGGAGGGTGTCGCGCGCCCCTAGGCCGACCGGGACCAGACCGAGGCGCGAGCCTGCCTCGAGCAGTCGGCACCACAGCTCGACCGCCGAAGTCGCTTCGACGTAGATCTCGAAACCATCTTCGCCGGTGTACCCGGTGCGCGACAGGGTCACCGGGAACCCGGCGAGCTCGCAGCTGGTGAAGCTGTAATAGCGCAGCCCGTCGAGCGCCGGCCCGACCAACGGCTCGAGAATCCGCGATGCCGCCGGACCTTGGACCGCGATCAACGCGGTGTCGTCGGAGCGGTCCTCGATCGTGACGTTCGGCCAGCGCTGCGCATGCTCGCGGATCCATTCGAGATCGCCACCGATCGCCCCGGCGTTGACCACCAGCAGGTAGCGTTCCGCCGCCAGGCAATAGACCAGGAGGTCGTCGAGAAAGGTCCCGGCTTCGGTGAGCAGGGCGTTGTACTGGGCGCGGCCGGCACGCAGACGGGAAACGTCGTTCGGAGTCAGCCACCGAAGGAGCTCGAGGGACCCGGCGCCCGACA